>CAYPAE010000240.1:0-4380 GCA_964408595.1 uncultured Gemmatimonadaceae bacterium
ACGACTCCGGGCGGATGGTCACGTCCCGGAACCGGCGGTTCACCCCGAAGACGAATGTCTGGGTGTAGATGAAGGCGGCCGGCACGTTCTCCTCGACCCGGCGGAGGAAGCTGTGCCACAGCCGGCGGTCCGCCTTGGGGCTCGCGATCGCCCGCTGGAGCAGCGAGTCCGCGCTGGGGTCGCAGTATCCTCCGACGTTGCCCGGTCCGCCGCACGACCAGCTGAAGCTGAGACCGCTGGGGGAGGGATCCTGGTTCGCGGAGGAGAAGTCGATGTCGAAGTCGCCCGCGGAGCGCCGCTCGAGCCAGACCGCGGGCTCCACCCGCACCAGGTCGAGGTGCACGCCGACCTGGCGCAGCTGCTCCTGGATGATGACGGCCATCTGGCTGCGCACCAGGCTGGAAGTGCTCACCAGCAGGCGGAGGGAGAGGGGAGAGCCGTCCCGGTTCTCCCGGATGCCGTCGCTGTCCCGGTCCACCCAGCCTCGTCCGGCGAGAAGCCGCCGCGCGGTGGACTGGTCCTGGCGCGAATGAGCCGGAGCCCCATGCCGGATCCAGAGCTGCGACGACACCGGTCCGAACGGGACGTAGCCGTACTGGCCGAGCACGGCGCGCACCAGCAGGTCGCGGTCGAGAGCGAGAACCAGGGCGCGCCGGACGTCCCGATCGGCGAGAATCGGGTGAGGGCGGTCGCGATGGCCGGGATCGCGCTGGTTGAAGAGCAGGTAGCCGAGGGTGTTCGAGGGGACCGGCACCAGCCTCACGTCCCGCGCGGTCTCGACTCGGGCGAGGTTCGTGGTCGGCGGCGGGATGTTGTCCATCGCGTCCGCTTCACCCGCCAGCAGCAGGTTGATCCGGGCGTCGGAGCTCACCGCAACCCGGACGATCACCCGCTCGATTCCTGGCCGGCCGAGAAAGAAGCCCTCGTAGGCGGCGAGCTCCACGAACTGGCCCTCCTCCCGCCGCACCCAGCGATAGGGGCCGCTGCCGACGGGGCTCTCCACGAACGAGGACCACGCCGCCGCGGTGGACGGCAGAGCGGCGAGCAGGTGGGCGGGCAGGATCGCGACGTGGAAGGTCGCGTCGTAGAGCTGCTCCGCGTACACCTCCGTGAAGCGGAACACGGCTCGGTGGTCGCCATCGGCTTCGACGCTCGCGATGCGTCGGGTGACGTTCGCGAGCCGGGGCGCGATCGCGCTGTCCCGGGCGCGTCCGAAGGTGAAGGTGACGTCGCGCGCGGTGACCGGCGCGCCGTCGTGCCACCGGGCGCGCGGATCCAGCTCGAACACCAGCGTAAGCGAATCCCGCCGGGTCCAGCTCTTCGCGAGCAGGGCCACGAACCCCCGGTCGCCCGCGGTGACCAGGCCCGGCCCGACGCCGGCGAGACGGAGGAAGAGGTGATCGGCGATCTCGTTGTTGGCGAGGGTGTTCTGCGGGCCTTCCATCAGCGTCGGCACCGGCACGGTGGCCTGCTGGCCGGTGACGATCACGATGCTGGAGGGCTCGCGCTGAGCCAGGGCGAGTGGCGGCCGGGCGGTGCACACACCGGCGAGGACCGCGGCGAGGACGAGGCGTGCCGTCCAGGACATCACGGGGGCTCCGGATAACGGCTCGATCAGGCCCTCCAGGTCCAGGCCGGTGAGCGAAACCTCACCTCGTGCCGGGCGGCCTCGGCAAGAAGCTCGGCGGAAAGCGGGGCCCGCTCCCAGTCGCCGTCCCAGCAATCCGCCGCGGCGACCGCAACCGCGTCCGCGACCTCGTGGATACCGGGTGAGCGACCGATCGCATCGGCGAGCGGCCCCGCGAGATCAGCAGGGCCGCCGCCAAGCGTGACGTCGTGAACGGTCGTCTGCTGCCCGGCGAGGAGGATGGACCCGTGCTGGAGCAGCCCCCCGCCTTCCCGGAGCTGCGCGCTTCCCACCGTCTTGCGGCCGCCGATCACGATTTCTCCGCCCGTGGGCGAGGCGAAGCAGGCCCCCGCGTCGAGCCCGGCCGTCCGCCGCGCCGGTGCCATCTCGGCCCGCACGCCAAGCATCCGGAGCGCGGCGAGCAGCATGCGATGGATCTCCTCATAGGCCTGACGCAACCCGCCGAGCGTATCGCCCGGCACCGCGAGCGCGTAGGTCAGCTCCTCCGCGTGCCAGACGGCCCGTCCACCAGTCGGCCGCCGCACGACGTCGAGCCCGAGGTCGGCGATCTTCGGCCGGTCGTACCGCCGGAGCGCCGGCTCGTGCCGCCCGAACGAAAGGCAGTGTGGCGCCCAGCGGTAGAGCCGGAGCCATCGCTCCCCCCGGCCGGCGCGGTCGAGCATCGCCTGGTCGATGGCCATGTTCTGCCAGCCGGGCCGGCCGGCGAGGTCAAGGCACAAGTGCCAGTGGGGCAGCGGGGCAGCGGGGCAGCGGGGCAGCTCGCTCCGCCGCCCCGCTGCCCCGCTACTCACCATACGCCTCCACCGGCGGACATACACACACCAGGTTCCGGTCCCCGAACGCGCTGTCGATGCGGCCCACCGTCGGCCACACCTTGTGCTCGCGCACGGCCCGGCTCGGGTAGGCCGCCCGTTCCCGCGGGTAGGGACGGTCCCAGCCGTCGGCGATCACCTGCTCCAGGGTGTGCGGCGCGCTGGTGAGGAGATTGATCTCCCGGCCGGCGCGGCCATCCTCGATCTCCCTGATCTCCTCGCGGATCGCGATCATCGCGTCGCAGAAGCGGTCGAGCTCCTCCTTCGACTCGCTCTCGGTCGGCTCGATCATCAGCGTCCCCGCCACCGGGAAGGAGACCGTCGGTGGGTGGAACCCGTAGTCGATGATCCGCTTCGCGATGTCCTCCACGTCCACGCCCGCGGAGGCCTTGAACGGGCGGGTGTCGATGATGCACTCGTGTGCCACCAGCCCGTTGGGCGCCGAGTACAACACGTCGTAGTGACCCTTGAGCCGCCGGGCGACGTAATTCGCGTTGAGGATCGCGATCTTGGTCGCCTCGGTGAGCCCGTCGTACCCCATCAGCGCGATGTACGCCCAGGAGATCGGGAGGATCGCGGCGCTCCCCCACGGCGCGGCGGAGACCGTGCCGCAGGCCTGCGGGTGCGCGAGGTCCACGATCGGATGCCCCGGGAGGAACGGCGCGAGATGCTTCATTACCCCGATCGGTCCCATGCCCGGTCCGCCGCCGCCGTGCGGGATGCAGAAGGTCTTGTGGAGGTTGAGGTGGCACACGTCGGCGCCGATGTCGCCCGGGCGGCAGAGCCCCACCTGGGCGTTCATGTTGGCACCATCCATGTAGACCTGTCCGCCGTGCTCGTGGACCACGCGGCAGATCTCCCGGATCGATCCCTCGAACACGCCGTGGGTGCTGGGGTACGTCACCATCAGGGCGGCGAGGGTGTCCTTGTGCGCCGCCGCCTTTGCCCGGAGGTCGCCGAGATCCACGTTCCCGTTTGCGTCGCTCTTCACCGGGACCACCTGCATCCCGGCCATCACCGCGCTCGCCGGGTTGGTCCCATGGGCCGACTGGGGGATGAGGCAGGTGGTCCGGTGCGCCTCCCCTCTCGACCGGTGATAGGCGCGGATCACCAGCAATCCGGCGTACTCGCCTTGTGACCCCGCGTTGGGCTGAAGCGACACCGCCGAGAAGCCCGTGATCTCCGCCAGCTGGTACTCCAGCTGACTGAACAGCAGCTCGTACCCGGCCGCCTGATCCCTTGGCGCGAAGGGGTGCAGCCGGTTGAACTCCCGCCAGCTCACCGGCATCATCTCGGTCGTCGCGTTGAGCTTCATGGTGCAGGAGCCGAGCGGGATCATCGCGGCGGTGAGCGAGAGGTCCCGCGCCTCCAGCCGCTTGATGTAGCGGAGCATCTCGGTTTCCGAGTGGTGCCGGTGGAAGACCGGGTGATCCATGTACGACGTCGTCCGCGCCAGCGACGCCGGAATCGCGCGCTCGGACTTGACCCCGATGTCGTCCAGCATGAACGGCAGCGCTTCGTTGAGCGAGAAGACCGCGATCAGGTCCGCCAGGTCTCCGAGCGCCACCGTCTCGTCGAGCGCGATGCAGAGCCGGGTCGGCGGCAGCGGGCGGAGATTGATTTGCCGCACCCGCGCCGCGTCGAGCAGGCGGGGCAGGGCCCATTCCGGCACCTCGACGCAGAGCGTGTCGAAGTAGACGTCGTGCACGATCCGGTAGCGGAGCCGGCGCAGCGCGTTCGCCAGCAGCACCGTGCGGGTGTGCACCCGCTCGGCGATGCGGCGGAGCCCGCCGGGGCCGTGGTACACCGCGTACATGCTGGCCATCACGGCGAGCAGCACCTGCGCGGTGCAGACGTTGCTCGTGGCCTTGTCGCGCCGGATGTGCTGCTCCCGGGTCTGCAGCGCCATCCGGAGCGCGG
>CAYPAE010000241.1:0-4362 GCA_964408595.1 uncultured Gemmatimonadaceae bacterium
CAAACCGTTGACCGCCCGCTCGAGCCACGCATCCAGACCGCCATCGCCCCCTTGCTCGAGCGCCTGACTCATCTACCGCCGGGGCCGCACTGGATCGTGTCGTGCTACGTCCGCCTCGAGCCCGGGGACCGGACCCGAAGCCGATATCTGCTGGCCCTGAAGGAGAGGGTGAAGGCGCTGGAGGACGATCCTCGCTTGGTGACCCTGAGCCGTGAAGACCGGCTCGCGGTCGAGCGCGACCTGGCCCGCATTCACGGGTACCTGGAGCACCCGCGGGGTCTTCCCCACGCCCGCGGCCTGGCGGTGTTCGCCGGCGAGAAACTGGGGCTTTTCGAGGCGGTGCCGCTCCCGCGGGTGCACCGCACCCGCGCGATTCTGGACGACACGCCGTGGGTCGCCGAGCTGGTCGCGGCGGGCCGCGAGGCCGAGCCCGTCATCGTCGCGGTCATTGACCGGGCCCTCGCCAGGTTCTTCACGGTGAGCCCCTCCGGGGCGGTCGAGCTGCCCGGCGGCTTCACGGTGAGCGGGCGGGGCGGAAGGTTCCACTCCGACCGCGAGGATGCTCCCGGAAAGGGCGAGCGAGACTACCATGGGCGGCTGGCCGAGGAGCGGCACCGGCACTATGCCATGATCGCCGAACGTCTGGAGGAGCTGGGCAGGGACCGGCCGGCAAGCGGAGTGGTCGTGGCGGGCCCCACCGACCATACCGCAGCCCTGCTGCGGTTTCTCCCCGACCCCCTGGCCGGGCGCGTCCTTGGTACCGTCCGGCTCAACCCCACCGCGGTTACGCCGGCCGTCGTTCACACCGCCGCCCTGCGCGCGGCCGAGGAGCACGAGCGAAGCGCAGTGGCGGCCGAGCTCCTTGCCCTGGAGGAGTCGATCGGCACCGGGTGGGCGGTGGAAGGAGTGCGTGAGACCCTTCGGGCGCTCTCGCGCGCCCAGGTTCGCACGCTCTTCGTGAGGGAAAGCCTCGAGGGCGGTGGCTTTCGCTGCTCCGCCACCGGCAGGCTGGTCGTCGCCAAGGACGATTGCGCGGGCGAAGGGGAGCCCCGGCCGATCAGGGACCTGGTGGACGAAGCGATCGAGGACGCGCTCCGCCAGCGCGCTCGTGTGGTCGTCGTACCTCGCGATGCCGCCTCCGAGCCCGTGGACGGCCTCGCGGCCACCCTGCGGTTCCGGTGAGCGCCCCGGCGCTTGGCGGCATCCTGGTGCCGCTCGACGGCTCCGAACTGGCCGAGCAGGCCATGGCGGTCGGCGCCTCCCGGGCGCGGAGGGCCGGCGCGACGCTGCATCTCGTGAGCGTCCACGAGCCGATGCCGCTGGTGGGGATGCCCCCCGATTTTCCGGTCGTCATGCCCGACCTCGAGGAGCAGGCCCACGCGAACTTGGCGCAGTATCTGGAGTCGGTGGCGGCTGTAGCGCGTGCGAGCCTGCCGACGCCGGTGATCACGTCCGTCGTCACCGGCGCCGCGGCGGCCGCGCTGTGCGAGTACGTCGAGTCCCACTCGGTGGGTCTCGTGGTGATGACCACCCACGGGCGCGGGGGACTCAACCGATGGTGGCTCGGCAGCGTCGCGGACCGGATGCTTCGGCGCCTCGCAGTCCCGCTCTTGCTCCTGCACCCGCGCGACGTTGCCCAGCCGACCGAGTTCCGCCGCATCCTCGTGGCGCTGGACGGCGAGATCGAGGAGCCGGTGGTCGACGCCGCCTTGGCTCTCGGCGGTCCGGCGTCGGCAGCGAGCTACGTCTTCACCCGCGTCGTCGAGCCCACGATACCGATCCTGAGTGGACTCGCCGCCCGGCCGGGTCACCTTCCGCCCCATTGGAACGAGGTGCGCGAGATCGAGGCGCGGAACTACCTCGCGCGGCTCACCGACCGCCTCCGCGCCACCGGGAGGGATGCCACCTCGCAGGTTCTCGTAGGCCGGGGCGTCGCCGCCCAGGTGCTGGAGCTGGCCGACGCGATCGGCGCCGACTGCATCGTGGCGGGAACTCACGGCGCCCACGGGATGGAACGGCTGCTGCTCGGGAGCGTGGCCGACAAGATCGTGCGCGGCGCCAAGGTACCGGTCCTGGTGGCGCCGGTCCGGAAGCGATGACGCCGCCCCGACGACTCGCCGCATCGCATGACATCGCCGATCACACGTCGGAGCTGCGGGTGCGCCTCTCGGCCGGCTCGCTCGCAGAGCTGCTGGCGGAAGCTGGGCGTGCCCTGGCGGAGATTCAGCTCCGCGGAGCGAACCCCACCGCCGGGGGTGATTGGAGGCCGGTGGAGGTCTCGGCGCGCGATCCCGCCGGACTGCTGGCCGACTGGCTCAACGAACTGATCTTCCTCGCGGAGACCGAGCGGTGGGTCGCGATGGAGTTCGACGTGGAGCTCGCCGGCAGGTGCACGCTGCGCGGCCGTGCGCGGGGAGTCCCTCTCGGCCAGGCGCCTGGCCTGGTGAAGGCCGCGACCTTGCACGGGCTGCGGGTGGACGACGCGGCCGACGGGCTGACGGGTGAGGTGATTCTGGACATATGACACAGGCCACCGCGAGCTACCCGACGATCGCCGTGACTCCGCTGGTGCGCGAGATACCGGTCACTGCCCGATCCGACATGCTGGTCCCCGTTCGGATCTACGCCGACGACGAGCTCTGGCGCCAGATCGCGGACGACCGGTCTCTCGAGCAGGCGGTGAACGTCGCCACCCTGCCGGGCGTGACCGGCTGCGTCTACGCCATGCCCGACGTGCACGAGGGCTACGGCTTTCCCGTCGGCGGAGTGGCGGCGACCCGGGTTGTGGACGGGGTGATCTCGCCGGGAGGGGTGGGATACGACATCAACTGCGGCGTGCGGCTGCTGGCATCCGAGCTGGAGCTCGAAGCCGTCCGGCCTCGCATCGAGGCGGTGGTACACGAGCTGAGCCGCAGCATTCCGTCCGGGCCGGGCCGCAGCCCATGGCTGGACCTGAGTGGCCCCGACCTCGACCGCGTTCTGCGGGACGGGTGCAAGTACCTGGTGGAGCGCGAGCTGGCGCTCCCCGAGGACATCGTCGCGACCGAGGCATCCGGTGCGCTGCCCGGCGCGGATCCGGCGAAGCTCTCTGAGAAAGCCAAGCGGCGCGGGCACGATCAGCTCGGCACCATCGGGTCCGGGAATCATTTCGTCGAGGTCCAGGTGGTGGACGAGGTGTTCGCCCCGGACGCGGCCGCCGCTTACGGCCTCGCCGTCGGGCAGCTCACGGTCCTGGTCCACACAGGCTCCCGCGGCCTAGGCCATCAGGTGTGCACCGACTACGTGCGACGCATGGACCAGGTGATGAGCGACTACGGAATCCGGCTGCCGGACCGGCAGCTCGCCTGCGCGCCGCTCGCGTCTCGGGAGGGCGGGGAGTACTTCGCCGCCATGTGCGCCGCAGCCAACTTTGCGTGGTCGAATCGCCAGGCGATCACCTTCAGCGTCCGCCGGGCGTTCGCCCGCGCGTTCGGCGACGGTGGGCGGCTGCGGCTGGTCTACGACGTGGCCCACAACATCGCGAAGCTGGAGGAGCATGGCGGCGAGCGCCTCTGCGTCCATCGCAAAGGCGCCACCCGGGCCTTCGGTCCCGCCCACCCCGAGACGCCCGAGCGCTACCGCGCGGTCGGACAGCCGGTATTCATCCCGGGCAGCATGGGCACCGCCTCCTACGTGCTCGCGGGCACCGACGCCGGGCTCGCGCTCAGCTTCGGCAGCACCTGCCACGGCGCCGGCCGCGCGATGAGCCGCGGCGAGGCGAAGCGCACCCGGACCGGCGCGGAGGTGCGCCGCGAGCTGGAAGCTCTGGGGATCGTCGTCCGGTGTCCGTCGAGTGGCGAGCTCGCCGAGGAGGCACCGACCGCATACAAGGATGTCGAGCGGGTGGTGGACGTGGTGCACCGGGCGGGCCTGGCCCGCAAGGTGGCCCGGCTGCGGCCGGTCGGCGTCATAAAAGGATGAGGAGGACCATCGTGCAACGGGAACTGCAGATCACCGCCCGCGACGTCGTGCTCACGCCGGCCGAAGAACAGGCTATCCGCGAGGCGGCCGCGCACCTGGAGACTTTCTGGGACCGGATCACGAGCTGCCGGGTTCTGGTCGAGGTGCCCCGCCGCCGCGGCCGGACCGGCCGGCTCTACAACGTCCGCATCGATCTGGCACTGCCGGGTGGGGAGGTCGTCATCCGGCGGCAGCCCCGCGAAGAGCTTCTCACTGCCGTGCAGGAGGCGTTCAAGGCGGCGGAGCGGCGGGTGCAGGACGCGGCGCGACGGCTGCGCGGCGACGTCAAGCTCGACCGCTCCGCCCCTCGCGGCGTCGTCACCCGGCTCTTCCCCTGGGAGGGATACGGGTTCATCACCGACA
>CAYPAE010000242.1:0-4352 GCA_964408595.1 uncultured Gemmatimonadaceae bacterium
GGACCTCGCGCACCCGTTCGGTCAGCCGCTTCACGGCGTCGGCGGTCAGCACCTTCGCGACCTTCGGCATCTCGCCCGACATCATCCGGTCGAGGACCTGCCGCTCTTCCTGCTTCGTCGGGTAGTCCACCCGCACCTTCATGAGGAAGCGGTCGACCTGGGCCTCGGGCAGCGGGTAGGTGCCCTCGTGCTCGATCGGGTTCTGGGTGGCCAGCACCATGAACGGCTCGTCCAGCGGGAAGGTCGTGCCGCCGATGGTGACCTGGTGCTCCTGCATCGCCTCGAGCAGCGCGGCCTGGACTTTGGCCGGGGCGCGGTTGATCTCGTCGGCCAGGATGATCTGGGCGAACAGCGGCCCCTTCTTGACGTGGAACTCCTGGGTCTTCTGATCGAAGACCATGGTGCCGATCAGGTCGGCCGGGAGGAGGTCGGGAGTGAACTGGATCCGCGAGAACGAGGCGTGGATGATCTCGGAGAGGGTGCGCACGGCGAGCGTCTTCGCCAGCCCGGGCACCCCCTCGAGGAGGACGTGCCCACCGGTCAGGAGCCCGACGAGCAGCCGCTCGACCATGGCATCCTGTCCGACGATCCGGCGCGATACCTCTTTGAGGATGCGGGGGACCGGCAGCGTCTCCGCTGGCATCTCCGTCAGCTTCGGCGCGCTCACGCTGGAGGGCTCCTGGGATTGGAAAGGGGAAAGATAGCGGGGGTGGGACGAGCTCCTGCGTCCCTCCCCCCACTCCGACGCCCCCGCGCGGACCTCGGTTTCACTTCTCCGCCTCCGGCGTCATCCGCACCGCCTTGTACAACGCCGCCTCCTCCCGCGGTGTGAGCGGCCGGTACCGTCCCGGTGCGAGGTCCCCCAGCCGGACCGGCCCGTACGACAACCGGGCCAGCCGGTCCACCCGGAGCCCCATCTCCTCCGCCCAACGCCGGACGATGCGGTTGCGCCCCTCGGCGAGGGTGACGTCGAGAATGCTGCGTCCTTCGGTTCCCGGCCGCACCCGCACCTCACTGGTGATGACGGGCCGCCCGTCCACCACCACCCGCTGCCGTAGCGCACCGGCGATCTCCGCCGTGGGCCGGCCGTGCACCAGCGCCGTGTAGCGCCGGTCAATGCGATATCGCGGATGGGTGAGCCGGTGGACCGCCTCACCGTCGGTGGTGAGGAGGAGCAGGCCGGTGGTGTTCACATCGAGCCGGCCCACGTAGGTGAGCCCGGCGGCATCGGGAATGAAGTCGAAGACGGTGCGGCGCCCTTCCTCGTCCGCGGCGGTGGTGACCACGCCCATCGGCTTGTGGAAGGCGAGCCAACGACGCGGGCGCTGCCTGACCTGGCGTCCCGACACCGTGATTCGCTGACGGTCGGGGTCGACCTTCATGCCGAGCGTCGCCACCGCGCCGTCCACCCGGACCTTGCCCTCCTCGATCAGCTCTTCGGCCGCACGGCGTGAGGCGACTCCCGCGCGGGCGAGCGCCCGCTGGAGCCGCATTTCGGTCACGATTCCGCCTCGACGTAGGCCGCGGCATCGTCCTCGCCTTCGGAGACGGCGCGATGGGAGTGGAGCGCGATGGTCAGCTCCTCCGCGCGGGGGAGGTCGGCCAGATCGCGGAGGCCGAGAAGCTCCAGAAACATCGGCGCGGTGCCGTAGAGCATCGGTCGCCCGAGCGCCTCGCTGCGCCCCACGACTTCGATCAGTCCCCGCTCCTGGAGCGAGCGCAGCACGCCGCCGGCCGACACGCCGCGGATCTCCTCGATCTCGGCGCGCCCGACCGGCTGGCGGTAGGCGATCACCGCGAGCGTCTCCAGCGCGGCCGCGGTCAGCTTGGGGGCTCGGACGGAGAACTGGACCCGCTCGATCGCCGCGGCGTGCATCGGGCGGGTGAGGATCTGAAAGCCCCCGGCCATCTCGACCAGCTCCACGCCGTGCTGCTCGAAGTCGTAGTGCTCGCGGATCTGCTCCAGCGCCACCCGCACGTCGGCGAGCGTGGCGTCCTGGTCGAGGGTGGACAGCTCTTCTACGGTGAGCGGGCGGGCGGCGCCGAAGAGCGCGGCCTCAAGCAGCTGGGCGAGCGGAGTCACGGGCGATCACCATCGGTGAGAACGGAGACGGCTGGGCGAGGCGGATGGCGCCTCGCTTGGCGAGCTCGAGGAGCGCGAGCAGCGTCGAAAGCACGTCCACGATGGTGGGACGCGGACCGAGTGCCTCGAGCCAGCCGAACTCCTCGCGCTCATCGAGCAGCTCCTCGATCCGCCGGGTGGCGCCCTCGACGTCGAGCGGCCGGGCGACCACGCGGTGCAGGACCGGGGTCGGGATCCCCGCGATCACCCGCTCCACCGCCTGAAGCAGGTCGAGCGCTTCGAGCGTGAGGGGCAGCGGCGGCGGCTCGGGCGGCGGCGGCAGGTAGCCACGGGCGAACTGCTCGGCCCGTCGCTCGGCGGTCCGCCCCATCCACACCGCGATCTCCCGGATCTGCTGATACTCGAGCAGCCGCCGCACCAGCTCGGCGCGGGGATCCTCCCAGCCGTCATCCTCGGAACGGCGAGGGAGAAGCATCTGGGCCTTGAGCCGCACCAGGCGGCTGGCCATGTCGAGGTAGTCGGCCGCCTGGTTGAGGCCGAGCTCGTGAATCGCCTGGAGGAACTGGTCGGCGATCCGCGCGATAGGAATCTCGGCGATCTCGATCTGCTCCTCGCGCAGGAGGTGGAGCAGGAGATCGAGCGGGCCGGAGTAGGCGTCCAGCTGCACGACGAAGCCCGGACCGGCGCCGAGTGCGGTGGTCGGGGCTTCCGGGAGAGTCATAGGCTAGTAGAGTCCCGCCAGCGGGGTCACCACCTGGTACGGGCCGATGAAGCGGGCGAGCATCCGCATCACCGCGTACGCCGGGGTGAGCAGGATGCCGACCACCGGCTGGAAGAGGAACATCAGCACGAAGAGCGGAAGATAGCCAAACCGCTGCAGCCCGCGGTACCAGCTGCCCGCCTTGGGCGGCAGCGCGTGGTACATGAGGTGCGAGCCGTCCAGCGGCGGGATCGGGATCAGATTGAAGAAGCAGAGGATCAGGTTGAGCCAGATCCCGTGCACCATCATCCGCTGAGCGGTATCGAGCGCGAAAGCCGCGCCCGGCATCGCGCGCGAGAGGAGGCCCAGGAGCACGAAGACGACCGAAAACGCGAACGCCAGGAAGAAGTTCGTGATCACGCCCGCGGATGAGACGAGGATGTCGCCTCGCACGTACCTCCGGTACTTCCGCGGGTTCACCGGCACCGGCCTCGCGCCGCCGAAGGTGAACCGCCCGTTCGACCCGAACCAGAGCAACGCCGGGAGCGCGAGGCTCATCCAGGGGTCAATGTGGGGAATCGGATTCAGGGTGACGCGACCGAGGAGGTAGGCGGTGTCGTCGCCCTGGCGGAGCGCGGTGGCGGCGTGCGCGTACTCGTGCGCCGTCATCGCGAACACGAGCATCGGCAGGGCGAGGATGAATTCGCTGAGCTGGGCTTCCAGGTCGAGTTCCTGTTCGGCGGGGACGGCGGAAGGTTAAACGAACCGGCCGGAGATGCCAAGTCAAAGCGGCGCGCCGCTTGACCTTGCGTATGGTCCCGCCTAAGTTTCCGCCCTCCTGCTCCGGGGCGGTCTGCCGGAGTGAATCCGTCGCTCAGTCGAGGTTGCCGTGCCCCGAATCGAATCCGCCAAGAAGCGCATGCGCCAGGGCCGTGTCCGTGCCGCGCTGAACCGTACCCAGCGCAGCCGTCTTCGGACCGCGCTCAAGAAGGTGCGCGCCACGACCGGCGCCGAGGTCGAGGCGGCGTACGCCGAGGCGGTGCAGCTGCTCGACCGCGCGGGCCGCAAGCACCTGATCCACCCCAACGCGGCGGCGCGGCAGAAGAGCCGGCTGGCGAAGCTGAAGGCCAAGGCCAAGTGAAGAGGGCCCGGTATCGCCGGGCCCTCTCTGCTGTTCGTTCCCCTAGAAAATACTTTATGTAGGCCGTCTAAGCCACAGAACAGCAATGCATTGCAGCGCCTCACGCTCTTCGCTGCTCACACCCCGGCCAACTCGGCTCCACACCGCTCGCAGTACCACTCCGTCGGCCGGTTCAGCGTTCCGCACTCCCCGCATTTGAGGGTCTTCGCGACGCCAGGAGCACCGGTCTTGCCGGCCGGCGCCGAAGGCGGGGGCATGGTCTCCACGGCGCGCGATCCCTGAGCCGAACTGCCCGGATTGCTCGGCCGTCGCGGCGCCGCGGGCTTCACGTCCTCATCGGCCACCGACTTGAGGAACGCCATTTCGTCCACCGGACTGCCGCTGCGCTCGTGCTCCCGGGCACGCGTCGCCGGCTGCCTGGGAGTGGA
>CAYPAE010000243.1:0-4345 GCA_964408595.1 uncultured Gemmatimonadaceae bacterium
TAGGGCATGACGTAGTAGAGCAGCCCGCCGGCTTCGCCCGAGTCGTAGACCGGCATGATATGGGGGTGGGCGAGGCGGGCGGCGAGCCTGATCTCCTGCAGAAACCGGCGTGGCCCCAGCGCGAGGGCGAGCTCCGGACGAAGAACCTTCAGCGCTACCGGCCGGACGTGTCTCAGATCCTCTGCGAGAAAGACCGTGGCCATTCCTCCGCGGCCCAACTCTCGCTCGACCCGGTAGCGCTCGCCGAGGCTCTCGCGGAGGGTGCTCAGGATATCCGGCTGTGAAATTCGCGATTCCATCTGGGGCACCACTGCTATGGTAGGTCCCGTGTTCATGTCCTGCAACGCTCGTGCGCCGGTGCGAGTGCGGAGGGGTCATGCCGAAGCCCCCTTCGCTCCGCTAGGGTCACACGGTCGCTCACCAAACGGGGCGAGGCCCGTCAGCGCCGGGCCGCGGCCGGCTCGGCGCCGTACCGTGAGGCGACGTACTCCTCGAGAATCTCGAGAAACTCGGCGACGATCCGTTCGCCCTTGAGCGTCACCAGGAGGCGCCCGTCCACGTAGACCGGTGCCTTCGGCTCCTCGAAGGTGCCGGGGAGCGAGATGCCGATGTTGGCGTGCTTCGACTCCCCCGGCCCGTTCACCACACATCCCATCACCGCGACCCTCATCTCCGCGACGCCGGGCCGCTCCTGGCGCCACACCGGCATCTTCTCGCGCAGGTGGTCCTGGATCTGCTGCGCCATCTCCTGGAAGAAGGTGCTGGTCGTCCGGCCGCACCCGGGGCAGCTGGTCACCTGCGGGGTGAAGCTCCGGAGCCCCAGCGACTGGAGCACCTGCTGGGCGACCTGGACTTCCTCGGTGCGGTCACCGCCCGGCGCGGGTGTAAGGGACACGCGGATGGTGTCGCCGATGCCCTCCTGGAGCAGGATGCTGAGCCCGGCGGTGCTGGCGATGATGCCCTTCGCGCCGAGGCCCGCCTCGGTGAGACCCAGGTGAAGGGGATAGTCGCAGCGGCCGGCGAGCATCCGGTAGACGTCCACCAGGTCCTGAACCCCGGAGACCTTGGCGCTCAGCACGATGTGGTCGTGGGGCATCCCGGCGGACTCGGCCAGCGCCGCGGAGCGAAGCGCGCTCTCGACCATCGCCTCCATGGTGACATCGCGCGCGTCGCTCGGGTTGGCCTGCCGGGCGTTCGCGTCCATCATCTCGGTGAGCAGGCCCTGGTCGAGCGACCCCCAGTTCACACCGATCCGCACCGGCTTCCCGTTCGCCAGCGCGACGTTTACGATGGCGCGGAAGTTCTCGTCGGCACGCTTGCCGCCGACGTTACCGGGATTGATGCGGTACTTCGCGAGCGCGTGGGCGCAGGCTGGATGCCGGGTCAGCAGCAGGTGGCCATTGTAGTGGAAGTCGCCGATGATCGGCACCGCGATCCCGAGCCGGTCCAGCCCCTCCGCGATGTGGGGCACCGCCGCGGCGGCCTCGTCGTGGTTCACCGTGACCCGCACCAGCTCGCTTCCGGCGTGCGCCAGCGCGGCGACCTGCCGCACGGTGGCCGCCACGTCGGCGGTGTCGGTGTTGGTCATGGACTGGACCACGATGGGATGACCCGACCCTACGGGCACCCCGCCGACGCGGACGGTGACGGTGGAGCGGCGGATGGTGGGCGGCATGGCCGGGAATATAACTTCGTGCATGCCCGACACTTCTCATGAGAATCCGCGCCGCGCCGCCATCACCGGCGTCGCGACCTACGTTCCCGACCGCGTCGTGACCAACGCGGAGCTCGCCGGTACCCTCGACACATCCGACGACTGGATCGTCACCCGCACCGGGATACAGGAGCGCCGGATCGGCGCGCCGGGCGAGACGACGTCCACCATGGGGGCCGAAGCGGTGCGCCGCCTGATGGCCGCGAAGGGACTCGGGCCGGAGGAGGTGGACGCCCTCGTCGTCGCGACCGTGACGCCGGACATGCTCTTCCCGGCGACGGCGTGCCTCATCCAGGATCAGCTCGGCATGAGGAACGTCTGGGGCTTCGACCTCTCGGCCGCGTGCTCGGGGTTCCTCTACGCGCTCACCACCGGGGCGCAGTTCATCGCGTCGGGGGTGCATCGCCGAGTGATCGTGGTCGGCGCCGACCTCATGAGCGCGATCATCGATCCGCTGGACCGGACGACGGCCGTGCTCTTCGGTGACGGCGCGGGAGCGGTGCTGTTGGAGCAGGCGGAGCCCGGATTCGGGGTCCTCGACTTCCTTCACCGGGTGGACGGGAGCGGACGGACCGACCTGATGATGCCCGCCGGCGGCAGCCTGAGGCCGGCGAGCGCGGAAACAGTTGCCGCCCGGGAGCACTTCCTGAAGCAGAACGGACGCACGGTGTTCAAGTTCGCGGTGACGCAGATGGCTGGAAGCGTCCAGCGGCTGCTCGACCGCAACGGCCTGAAGCCGGCTGACCTCGCCGTGGTGATCCCGCACCAGGCCAACCAACGGATCCTCGACGCGACGGCGGACCACCTCGGCGTCCCACACGACCGGATGGCCTCGGTGATCGCGCGCTATGGGAACACGACGGCGGCGACGCTGCCGCTGGCGCTCGACGACGTGCTCCGGGCCGGGAGGCTCAAGCGGGGCGATCTCGCGGTCCTCGTTGCGGTGGGAGCCGGATTTACGGTGGGGGCGACGCTCGTCCGGTGGAGCTGAGGGTGGCAGCGTTGTTTCGCGAACGATAGCTGTCTCGCGAAAGGCAGGGCTTGGCCAGCCTCCCCGGACCGTTTATTCCGCTCGCACAGCGCACCAGAAGCCCGTGAGAGACCCTCCGTGCTTCCGTGAGCGAAACGAGGGGCCCAGGGAGGCTGGCCAAGCCCCGCCACCCCAACCTCCCTGGACCCCTCGTTTCGCTCACCCCAGGTCCGTCCACCGCGGAGAAGGTCCCTCGCTGCGCTCGGGATGAGGATCAGGCCCGTGAGAAATGCGCGCGGTCGATCGCCGCCAGGTCTTCTGCCGACAGCTCCAGCGCACCCGCTCGGACGCTGTCGAGCGCGTGCTCGACCCGTCGCGCGCCGGGAATCGCGATCACGGCGGGCGACTGGGCCACCACCCAGGCCAGGACCAGCGCGTGGGCCGACACGCCAAGGCGTGCCGCCATCGGCCGAAGCACCGGATGCTCGGGAAGCTTCCGGTTGAGGCGGCCGCCCCCGGTGGGACTGTAGGCCAGGAAGCCGATTCCCTGCTCCGTGCAGTACCGCACGACCCCGTCCTCCAGCGACTCCCGGAAGAACGGATTGAGCCGATTCTGCACCGAGGCGACCGGCACGATCGCCTCGGCCGCGCGGATCTCCGCGACCGAGACGTTGGAGAGGCCAACCCAACGGATCTTGCCTTCCCGCCGCAACTCGGCCAGCGCGCCGACACTCTCCTCGATCGGAACACTGGGGTCGGGGGCGTGGAGCTGGTAGAGCGCGATGCGCTCGACGCCGAGCGCATGGAGGGACTGCGCGCAGGCGGCGCGCAGATGCTCGGGACTGCCGTCGCGCTCCCAGCGCCCACCCGGCCGGGTGAGGCCGCCCTTGGTGGCGACGAGCACCGCGTCGCGGTCGCCGCTCCAGCCGCGGAGCGCCTGGGCCACGAGCCGCTCGTTGTGGCCGATGTCGGAATCGTCGAGGCAGTAGACGTCGGCGGTATCGATGAGCCTCACGCCGGCATCGAGTGCGGCCCGGATCACCTCGATGCCCTGTCGCTCCGGCGGACGATCCTGGAGGGACAGATGCATGCCGCCGTAGCCGACCGCGGGGACCGCGGGGGCCCCGGCGCCAATCGTGCGGGGCTGCACTAGACGCCCAGCGCGGAGTCGCCGTGACCGCGCTCGTCGAACGCCGGCGTGGGGACGCAGGCCGCGAGCAGGTCGGCCATCAGCGGCGCGTAGCTGTCACGGGTGGCGGGATACTGGTGGGCGAGAACCGCGAGAGGGTAACTGCGGCCCGTCGCCCCTGCAGGGTAGGTCAGCACGCCCTTCAGGATCAGTCCGTCCGAGGCCGGGACGGACATCTGAAGCGGCGCCAGGCTCACGCCAGTCCGAGCTGGCGGGTGAGCCTCCGCCAATCCTGGGCCGACACGATGCCCTTCTCGAAGAGCGGCGTCAGGGTGGCGAGGATCTCCGCGCGGGAGCCGTCGATCCTGCGGTCGCGCAGCTCCCCGATCATCCGCGCGAACCGGTGCTCGTACTCATCCTTGTCGAGCTGGCCGTCCTGCCGCTGCGAACTGAGCTTGGTGAGCTCCTCCGCCACCCGGGCGGGGGAGATGGGCTTGAGAGCGCCTTCCTGCTGGTCAGCCGACATGTCGTG
>CAYPAE010000244.1:0-1283 GCA_964408595.1 uncultured Gemmatimonadaceae bacterium
TTTCCTTGAAGTGGGTCGGGGGCAGGGCGATATTCCGACCAGGATGTCCTCTGCCCCGTTCTCCCTCCGCAGCACCCCTTCATGAGCCCCTCCGGTCGCGAGACCGGCGTCGTCTTCCTGTCCGGCGTCCGCACCGGCTTCGGTGGCTTCGGCGGAAGCCTCAAAGACCTTTCCGCAACGGACTTAGGCGTGCTGGCCGGAGCCGAGACGTTGGCCCGGTCGAAGGCCGCACCGGCCGAGGTGGACCACGTGGTCTTCGGCAACGTCCTCCAGACCTCGGCCGATGCCCCCTATCTCGCCCGGCACGTCGGGCTCCGCGTCGGTCTTCCGATCGAGACGCCCGCGGTCACGGTCAACCGGCTCTGCGGCTCCGGCTTCGAGGCGGTGGCGCAGGCGGCGCAGCAGATCATGCTTGGGGAGTCGCGGGTGGTCCTCGCCGGGGGCACCGAGAGCATGAGTCAGGCGCCGCACGTGGTGCGTGGCGCGCGCTGGGGACTGCGGCTGGGGAGGCCTCCGCCTCTCGAGGACAGCCTCTGGGAGGCGGTGCGCGATGCCCATTGCGGACTCTCGATGGCCGAGACCGCGGAAAACCTCGCCCAGCAGTATCAGGTGGGACGGGAGGCGGTGGACTGCTACGCCGCGCTCAGCCAGACCCGGGCCCGTGAGGCGTGGGCCCGCGGCGACTACGCCGACGAGGTCGTGCCGGTGATGCTCAAGGACAAGCAGTCTCGCGAGCCGCGGCCCTGGTCCGCCGACGAACACATGCGCCCTGACACGACTCCCGAGGCACTGGCCAAGCTGCCGCCGTATTTCCGGAAGGACGGCGTGGTGACCGCGGGCAACGCATCCGGGATCTGCGACGGTGCCGCGGCGCTGGTCCTCGCGAGCGAGCGGTATGCCGCCGAGCGCGGCCTCGCCCCGATCGGCCGGCTGGTGGCGTGGGCGGCGGCGGGAGTGGACCCCAGGACGATGGGGATCGGACCCGTGCCCGCGTCGCGGCGCGCGCTGGAGCGGGCGGGTCTCGCGCTCGAGGACATGGATCTGGTCGAGGTGAACGAAGCGTTCGCGGCGCAGTACCTGGCGGTGGAGAAGGAGCTGGGGCTCGATCGCGAACGCACCAACGTGGACGGCGGCGCAGTCGCCCTGGGACACCCCCTCGGCGCGAGCGGCGCCCGGATCACCCTCCATCTCCTTCACGCGCTCCGGCGGCGCGGCGGCCGATTCGGCCTCGGCACCGCCTGCATCGGCGGCGGTCAGGGGATCGCGGTGATCGTGGAAGCGAT
>CAYPAE010000244.1:1383-4334 GCA_964408595.1 uncultured Gemmatimonadaceae bacterium
CTGAGCCTTCGGGTCCTCCGGCAGTACGAGCGCGGCGTGGCCTTCTTCCTCGGGCGCTACTGGGGCACCAAGGGTCCCGGGGTCGTCTTCCTCCCCGCCGGCTTCGCCAACCAGAAGCGGGTGTCGCTCCGGATCGTGGCGCTCGACATCCCTCCGCAGGACGTGATCACCCGCGACAACGTCTCGGTGAAAGTGAACGCGGTGCTGTACATGCGGGTCAGCGACCCGGCCAAGGCGGTGATCGAGATCGAGGACTACCTCTACGCCACCAGCCAGCTCGCCCAGACCACGCTGCGCTCGGTGCTCGGTGAGGTGGAGCTCGACGAGCTGCTCTCCGATCGCGAGAAGATCAACGCCGTCCTCAAGAAGATCATCGACGAGCGGACCGACCCGTGGGGCATCGACGTCTCGGCGGTCGAGGTCAAGGACGTTGACCTGCCGGACCAGATGAAGCGGGCGATGGCGCGCCAGGCCGAGGCTGAGCGCGAGCGTCGGGCGAAGGTGATCGCGGCACAGGGCGAGCTGCAGGCCTCCGAGACCCTGGCCCAGGCGGCGCGGACGCTGGCGACGGAGCCGATCTCGCTACAGCTCCGCTACCTCCAGACCGTTACCGAGATCGCGGCGGAGAACAACTCGACGACGATCTTTCCGATTCCGATCGAGCTCTTCCGGCCGTTCCTCCGCGCGGCGGCGAAGGCTGGCGAAGCGCCGGAGAAGGGCGAGCCCGACACGCCCGCGTTGAGCGCCGGCGACCTCTCCAATCTGATGTCGCAGCTGCGGATCGGCGCGGCCCGCACGCCATCGCAGGAATAGCATGACCGATGGCACTCCGGCCCCGATCGACCGGGCCGCGCTCGAGCGCATCATCCATCGCGCCGCAGAGCTGCAGGCCGCGGAGCGGGAGATCGGGGAGGGACTGACCCCCGACCAGGTTCTCGCGCTGGGGCGCGAAGTGGGGATTCCCGGGCGCTATCTCCAGCAGGCGCTGCTCGAGGAGCGGGCGCGGATCGTCGAGGCCGGGCCCGGCGGGTTCCTCTCCCGCACCGTGGGGCCCGCGGCGATCGCCGCGCAGCGGGTGGTCCGGGGCGAGCGGGAGATGATCGAGGCCACGCTGATACGCTGGCTGGAGAAGAACGAGCTGTTCTCCGTGCAGCGGCACCAGCCGGGCCGGATCACCTGGGAGCCGACCGGCGGCTTCCAGGCGGCGTACCGCCGCGCCGTCGGCGCCGTCGGGGGAAACAAGCGCCCGATCATGCTCGCGCGGGCGGACACGGTTTCCTGCACCGTGCTGGAGCTGGAGCCGGGGTACTGCAACGTCGCCCTCACGGCCACGGCCGGGAAGGCGAGAGGCGAGTCGGTGGGCGGGAGCGCCGCGCTGGCCTCCGCCGGCGTAGTCGGCACCGGGGTGCTCGCCGCCATAGGAGCCGTCTTTCCGGTCGTGCTGATCCCGCTGCCGGTCGCGCTGGCCCTGGGATACATCGCGCTTCGGCGCTACGGCCCGGTCGTCGCCAGGATCCAGCTCGGCCTCGAGCGGGCCCTCGACCATCTGGAGCACGGTAACCGCGCCGAGCGTCTGCTCCCGCCGACACCGCCGCGACTGCTGGACCTGCTGGCCAACGAGGTTCGGAAGGCGCTGAAGTCCTGAACGGGGACTGGTTGTCATTGTCATATTGTCATCCTGAGCCAAGCGAAGGAGGCAAGATCCGAGGCATGGCTCCTTCGCTACGCTCAGGATGACAACTGACACCATGACACCCGGGAGAGACTCCATCCCTGAATCGCGCATCACCCGCGTCGGCGTGCTCGGCTGCGGCCTCATGGGAAGCGGGATCGCGCAGGTGGCCGCGACGGTGGGATTCGCCACCGTGGTGCGCGACGTCGGCGACGCCTTTCTCGCCAAAGGCCAGTCGGGGATCCGCCGGTCGCTCGACAAGCTGGTCGAGAAAGGAAAGCTCGACGGGGACGCGCGCGACGGCGCGCTCGAGCGTCTGTCGTTCACCACCGATCTCGGCGCGCTCGGGGCCTGCGACCTCGTGATCGAGGCGGTCACCGAGGACCTCGAGCTCAAGAACGCGCTCTGGCGCCAGTTGGATCCACTCTGCCCGCCGGCGACGATCTTCGCCTCCAACACGTCGAGCCTCACCATCGGTGAGATGGCCTCGGCCACCGCTCGCCCCGACCGTTTCGTGGGGCTCCACTTCTTCAATCCCGTGCCGCTGATGCCACTCGTCGAGGTGATCCGCGGGGTGACGACCTCGCGGGAGACTTTCGACACGGCGGTGGAGTTCGCCCGGCGGATGGGCAAAGAGCCGGTCGTCTCCAGGGATCGCTCCGGATTCATCGTGAACCTGCTGCTGGTCCCCTATCTCCTGGACGCGATTCGGGCGCTCGAGCGGGGAGTCGGCAGCATCGCCGACATCGACCGCGGCATGCAGCTCGGCTGCGGGCATCCGATGGGCCCCTTCACCCTCCTCGATTTCGTGGGCCTCGACACCACGGCCCGGATCGCCGAGATCATGTTCGAGGAGTACCGGGAGCCCCGCTACGCCCCGCCGCCGCTCCTACGGCGGATGGTGACGGCCGGCATGCACGGACGGAAGACCGGCCGAGGGTTTTATGATTATGCCACCGATCCGCCACAGCCTTCCGACCCAGGCCTCTAGGGAGACCCGATGTTCGGCTACGACTGGCCGCGACTGCATGCCGCCCTCAACGACCTGCCGGCCGCCCTGCTACTGGTTGCGGCCCTCTTCGAGCTGCTGGCCCTGGCGACGCGGAAGGAGAGCTTCCGGCAGGTCTCGTTCTGGACCTTGATCGTGGGCGCGATCGGTGGGGTGGCAGCCGTGCTGTCGGGGCTGCAGGCCGAGGAGAACATCGACCACGGGGACGCCGTCCATCGGGTCATGGAAACCCACGAGTTGCTGGCCTTCATCACCCTGGGGATCTTCGGC
>CAYPAE010000245.1:0-4334 GCA_964408595.1 uncultured Gemmatimonadaceae bacterium
CCCAGCGCCTTCCGGAGCGCGCCGATCTCGCCCACGTGATAGGTCCCGGGTAGTCACGCCTCGTAGACGGCCTGGCCCAGCGAAGTGAAAAACTTGTTCGGTGTGTGGGGCGCGCGGTCGAGGTCCTCGGGCGTGGCACGTTCCACCAATTGGAGCAGTCGCTCGTGGGTGCGCTCCAGGAGGACCCAGAGATCGGTGAGCGGCGGATACGTGGTATCGGCCTGAGGCTGCGGCGCACCGGTGGCGCAGACGGTCCGAAGCCGGGCGGGAACCACCGAGCCGTCCGCGCCGAAGAGCTGGGCGACCTCGTCCTCGACGGAGGCGAGATGACCCAAGTGCCAGGCGAGCGGATTCGGCCGGCCGTCGCCTGGGCCGCTCTCGGCGGCCTCGCGCTCGGTGAAGTCGCGACTCCAGGCTTTGAGCCAGCCCCGGGCGTCGTGGGAGATCGCGATCAGCGTCTGACGCAGTTCCATGTCCACCTCCCGGCCTAGGAGCGCGGCGCCTCGTGGTCGGTCAGCACGGGCATGAACGGCACCCAGGGTCCGACCTCGTCGCGATACTGCTTGGCCATCACCCGCGAGACCTGCGCGACGTGCCCCAGATCGTGCACCACCCAGCTGGCGAGCAGATGCCGCAGGGTGACGCGGCCGAGGCTCGGATGGTCGCCGGGGAGGTCGAGCTCGGCGTCGCCCAGGCGCCAGGAGCGGAGCAGCTCGAGGTTCGCGGCCCGCAGCTCGGCGAGCTCGGCCAGAAGCGACTCCAGCGAGCGGCCCACGTTGCGGCTCCGGTGGCGAAAGCGATCGTATGGCTCGAAGCGCGGATCGAGCCCGCGGGCCAGGATGATTCGCGCGCGAGGGATCCAGTCGGTCTCCTCGCCATCGATCAGATGGCCCACTACGTCGAACGGGCTGAAGGTGTCGGCGCCCTCGGTGCCCCTGGCCCAGGGCTCGGCGACTCCGTCGAGGAGCACCTCCAGCGTCGCGGGTGTCCGGCGGAGCACATCCATGCAGGATTCCAGCTCGAATCTCATTCGGGACCTCGCTGAGCCACCGTTGCACAATGAACTGGAGAGCATCGAAGCGGAAGCGCGGTGCAAGCCGGAGCCTCCAGTCCGTCTTTCAGTCACGATGCGCGATCAACACCGCCCGAAACAAGAGCTCTGCGACGAGGTCACGGCCCTGCGCAAGCAGGTGGCCGATCTCAAGGCGGAGATGGTCGTGCGGCGCAGGGTGGAGGACGCGCTCCGTCTGTCCGAGGAGCAGCTTCGCGCCCTGGCCGACTCGGCGCCGGCCGGGCTCTGCGTCATCCGGCCCGGCGGCACGGTACGCGCGGCGAACCTGCCGTTCGCCCGGCTGCTGGGATACGACTCCTCCGCCGAGCTCCAGCGGCTGGGCGACGTGTTCGGCATCTTCGGCGGGCCCGAGGAGCTCGAGCGCGTGCTCGCGATGGCGGAGCGCGGCGACCAGCGGATGGCGGGGGTGCTCTTCCGCCGGAAGGACGGGACCCGGCAGTCGTTCGGCGTGATCGGCGCCGCCTGCGCCGAGGCCGACGCGGTCGCGATCGCCGTCCTCGAGCGGCAGCCGCAGCCGTGGCGCGCGCCGCCGCTCACCGGAACGGCGGGGGGGAAGTAGACATTTCGGTCCCTTCGCTTCGCTCAGGGTGACAACCGATTCTGGAGTGGATCACCTCCCGAAAGTGAAAATGTCATCCTGAGCGAAGCGAAGGAGACCATCCCTGCCCACCGGGCCTACGGCGGTCCGATCCGCAACCCCGTCATGGCCAACCGGATCTCCCCCAGAAACATCAGCAGCCCGCCGAACAGCGCCAGCATCGCCGCGACGAAGAGCGGTCCGATCGCGAGCGAGACGTCGGTCTCCAGAAACGCACCGATGAACAGCGTCACGATCACCGCGCAGATGAGGAGCGCGCAGGTGGTGCAGAGGCCGATCGCGCGGTTCATCAGCCGCGCCCGCCGGGCGAGCGACCCCAGCTCGCCGAGATGGCGGGGCCGGGACTCCTCCGCGGCCACCGGAAGGCGCTCCTCGAGGACCCGGGCCCGGTCGATGATCCGCGCGAGGCGCTGGGTCAGCACGGCGAGCACCGCGCCGACGCCGGTGAGCAGGAACACCGGCGCCACCGCGAGCTGGATGACGTGGGCGATGGCGGTGACTTCCGACCCGGCCTGCTGCACCGCTACTCCTCTCCCTGAAACGCGAACGCGCCGGCCGCAGCGGCCGCGCCGACCAGCGGACCCACCACGTAGATCCAGAGGTCGCCCAACGTCCCCTCGGCGAAGATGCTGTGCACCAGGATCGGCCCGAATCCCACCGCCGGATTGAACGCCCCGCCCGACAGCGGCCCGCCGGCGAACGCGGCGACCACGATGGTGAATCCGATCGCCAGCCCGTAGAACGAGTTCCCCTTGGTCTTCTGGATCGTGGCCACGTTGAGCACCACCAGCGCGAGCGCGAAGGTGTAGAGCGCCTCGACCGCGAGCGCGGTGGTGGGGCCGATCCCGTCGGCCGGCGCGAGGGTGAAGGTCTGCCCCAGAATCCCGCGCACCGTGAGCGCGGCGGCGACCGCGCCGGCGAGCTGCGCCGCGATGTAGGGCGGCACCTCGGACCAGGGCAGCTTCTTCCGCATGGCGCAGGCGACGCTCACCGCCGGATTGTAGTGCGCCCCCGAGACGTGCCCGCCCATGAACACCATCACCATGAGCGACCCGCCGATCGCCAGCGGCGCGAACGGCGTCCCGCCGAGCACGGTGAGGCCGATGGTGAGGACGAGGAAGTAGATCCCGATGAACTCGGTGAGGTACGCGCGCATGGCCGACCCTCCAGGCAGAGCGATTGACCGGCAAGAGCGACGAGCGGGCTGAGCGCCCAAGTTATCTTATCGGAGTTCCCAACAGGAGAGCCGCATGCCAACCCTGATCCGGCTAGGGGCGCTCGCGCTCGCCGCCCTCGCCGTCGCCTGCGGCGGCAGCGCCCGGCCGGCGGAGAGGGCGGCAGCGCCCGCCGCGTTGCCCACCGCCTCGCCCAGCGACACCACCGGCCTCGTCCGGGTTCGATTCGCCCGCGGGACGACGTCGGGCATCGTGAACGACAGCCTCCGGGCCGGTGAGGTCCGCGGCTATCTCCTCGGCGCCGAGCAGGGGCAGGTGATGATGGCGCACGCGATCACCTGGCCGGTTCGGCAGGGCGAAGCGCCACCGGCCACCGCCACGGTGCGGGTCTACTCGGTGGCCTACGGCGGCGAGCTGACCACGCCCTCGGCACAGGGAGCGCTCTGGTCGGGGCGGCTGCCCGCCACCGGGGACTTCGTGGTGCGGGTGAGCGCGACGCAGGCCACCGCCTACACCCTGGCGGTGCAGATCCCCCGGCGGCTCACGGCGGGCGGAAGCGACCCGACGGCGGCGATCACGGGAACGGCGCCGTCGCGCGCGCCGGTGGACTACATCATCAAGGGCGAGAGCGGCCAGACCCTCGCCGCCTCGGTGCGAGACGATGACCCGGCCACGCTCCACCTGTACGGACTGGACGACGGCGCACAGCTGGCGCCGCTCTCCGAGCACCGCAAGCTCTGGGGGGGAACGCTTCCGGTCTCACAGGACTACGTGATCAGCGTCGTGCCCGCCGACGAAGGGGCGAGATACGAGCTGTCCGTCGCCCTCCGCTGACCGGAGCGATCAGCCGCTGCTCCTGAAGGTCTAAACGATTGAGCTCCAAGAGGATGATGGCTCCAGCGGCAGCCGGATGAGGTGACAGCGCTCAGCGGTCTTGACAGCCCCGGTTCCGGCGCGACCTTATCTTCCCAGACTCGCACCACTCGCTTCAGAGGAGCACATGCCGGCCTCCTCGCCCGGCGCTCCCATGGTCTTCATCAGCTATCGCCGTGACGACAGCGGCGGGCACGTGGGGCGCCTCTACGACGCGCTGAGCGCCCATTTCGGGCGCCACCGCCTCTTTTTCGACATCGATCACATCGCTCCGGGCCAGGACTTCGTCCAGGTGCTCGAGAGCTCGCTCAGCCGCTCCTCCGTCCTGCTGGTGGTGATCGGCAGGCGATGGGCCGGCAGCGGCAAGATCGGTGCGCGGCGGATCGACGATCCCGGCGACTTCGTGCGGCTCGAGGTCGCGCGGGCGCTGATGCGTCCCGAGCTCAGGGTGATCCCGGTGCTCATCCAGGGCGCCAAGATGCCGGGCCCCGCCGCGCTGCCCGACGAGCTCAAGGACCTCTCCCGCCGGAACGCGATCGAGCTGAGCGACCTCCGCTGGAAGGAGGACGTGGCCCGGCTGAGCGCGAGCCTGGAGAGCACGATGGCTGGGGGGGCG
>CAYPAE010000246.1:0-4326 GCA_964408595.1 uncultured Gemmatimonadaceae bacterium
GCGACGCCGCCCAACCGCTGGACGTTGGCCGCGAGGTGGAGGGTGAGGGTGGTCTTGCCCGAGGACTCGGGACCGTAGATCTCGGTGATCCGGCCGCGGGGCACGCCGCCGACGCCGGTGGCGGCGTCGAGGTTGATGGCGCCGGTGGGAATCGCGGCCACCTTCACCCGCGCGGACTCGGCACCCATGCGCATGATGGACCCCTTGCCAAGCTGCTTCTCGATCTGGGAGATGGCCAGTCCGAGGGCCTTCCGGCGGTCGGCCTCCAGCCGGGTTTCTTCAGCGGGCATGTTGTTCCCCAGGTAGCGAGTGACTGATTTTGCTACACATTGATGGCTACCGCCCAAGGTAATACCGAATATCTGCCGAAGCAAGGGTGAGAAGTGACCGATTTTGACTCACGCCTGCTTCGCTCCTTCGCTTCGCTCAGGATGACACACTAGGGTCACCGGTGGTCGGAGGCTCGCCATTCAGCACGGGCTCCACCCCATCCGCCACGCATCCTCCACATGCTCGATCTCATACCTCCCCCCGCCCAGGTCGCGGATGGCCAGGACATCGAACCGGTAGGTGTCCCCCGCCCTTCCGTGCTTGAGCCGCCAGAGCATCGCCACCCGGCCGAGGATGTGACGTTTGAGCGCGCTCACCGACTCCAGCGCGGCGCCGCAGGCGGTTGACCGCCGGGTCTTCACCTCGACGAACGCCACCAGGTGTCCCCGGCGAGCCACCAGATCGAGATCGTGCCGGCCCATCCGGAAGCGGTGCGCCTCGAGGTTCCAGCCGCACGAGGTGAGATAGGCGATCGCCGCGCGCTCGCCGGCGAGCCCGCGGCGCTGCCGCTTGTCTCCCCACTGGCTGATCGGCACGAAGCTGCGGCGGGATCTCATGGGCCGAGGATATCCTGGCCCCCGCCCGAAGCAGGCACCGAATCAGCGCGATCGCGGACGAAATCTCGGGTGACGGTGAAGGCGGGCGTTCAGCGCGGAGTCGCGAGCTCGAGCCGGGCGCCGCTCTCCCGGTCGAAGAGGTGGATCCGGTCCACTGGAATCAGCAGTCCCAGCTCGCTTCCGGCCGGCGGCACCGGAGCGGGCAACCGCGCGGTCAGCTCCACCCCACCGGCGCTCACGTGGACCAACGCGTCGGGACCTCTTCGCCTTCGCGTCCGAAGGCCCAGAGACGGAGGGTGATTTCACGCTCCTGCTCCCCATAACGACCGCATGCGACCGCCGCCATGGTCAACAGATTCACCACCAAGGCACGAAGGCAGTTCATTCTGACCTAGATGCCTCGTCTAGCCACCCGCCGCTGAACCCGGCGAGGCGTAGTCCCCGGATGATGACCGGATGCTTGCGCATGTAGCGCCAGACCAGGTCCGAGCGGTAGTTCTCCGCCATGATGAGGATCGGTCCCAGGTCGACACCCAGATAGTCGGTGTCGTACCAGCCCCGCCCGGGAACCACCTTGCCCATCCCCGGGGTCTGCTCGGCGGGCCAGGTCTCATTGAACGCGTCGAAGAACCCGTACTGGCCGAAGAGCGCGTCGCCGTGCTTCTCTCGCATTCCTACCAGCGCCGGCAGCGTGATCTCGGGCGCGAACGGCAGCGAGCCCCCCGTGGCGGTGGGCGCGATCGTGCCGTCGTCCCTGACCTCGCCCAGCGCGGCGCCGCGAGCGGCGTACTCCATGAACCGGCGCTTTCGCCCCGCGAGCTCGAGCGTCGTGTCGGCCGGGCCGTCCGACGCGGTGAGCCCCCAGGAGGTCTTGCCGTGACCAGTCCAGCCGTCGGGATTCGCCATCGCGTAGGCCCGCTGGGAATACGCTGCCCGGCGGGAGTTCTCGAAGTAGTCGATGCCCCGGCCCCGCATGTACTCGTCCTGGATGCCACGGAAGTCGACGAAGGCATGGGAGTACTGGTGCCCCAAGAGGGGGGCGAAGTTGACGTGCTCCTGCCCGAAGAACCTGCCCCAGTTATAGGTGGTGGTCCACTCCTTCCACGCCGAGGGATCGAGCGGCGACGTCGGGGAGGCGAGTGCCAGGATGTAGAGCAGCATCGCCTCGTTGAGCCCGCGCCAGTCGTAGCTGTTGAACCCCTCGGACTGATCCCACCCCATGCTGATCCGCGGCTTCCGCACCTGCGCCCAGCGCCAGTCCACTCGGTGGTAGATCGAGTCCGCGTAGGCTCGGATCGCGACTTCGTCGGGGTCCTCGCCGTCGAAGTACACCTGGCAGAACAACGCGCCGCCGAGCAGCAGCGTGGTGTCGATGGTGGACAGCTCCACCCGCTCGAACCGCTCGCCGGTCTCCGTGTCGAGGAAGTGGTAGAAGAAGCCCTTGTACCCCGTCATTCCCGACACCGCCTCTCCCTGGGGCGCCTCCCAGAAGAAACGGAGGGTCGTGAGCACGCGGTCTCGCGCCTCGGCCCGGCTCACGTAGCCCCGCTCGACGCCGATCGGATAGGCGGCAAGCGTGAAGCCGGCCGCGGCGCTGCTGGAGAACGATTTCGTGGGCCAGCGGTCCGGGGTGAGCCCGTTCCGCGGGTTGGTCCGCTCCCAGAAGAAGGCGAAGCTCCGCCGCTGGAGCGTGTCGAGGAACGCCGTCTCCCGGACCGTCGGGGTGTAGTCGGCCACGGGCGGCGCCGGGGCTGGCGCCTCGCCCCGGCACGCAAAGGCGAGGACGGCCACGACGAGCGCCGCCGCGAGCGGACGGAACGCGCGTCGTGGAGTGCCGTGCAGCGGTCGGTGGTGTACCATCGTCTCCGGGAGAATGAGCGCAGCCGCCGGACCGAAGTCCGACCGCCGGCGGGTGGAGGGTCAGAAGTCGTACTGGAAGCCCAACTGGGAGCGACGAGGGTCAGCAATGGCGTAGCTCGCGTTCGCGAAGTTCGGGTTCGGCTCCGGACCGGTCGCACCGGGGAAGAAGGCCAGTAACGCGCAGCCGCCAAGGACAACTCTCATCGTCATAGTAGGCCTCGCAGGAGGGAAGTGTTGATAGCCGCCGGCGCGGCTGCCGGTGCGGTGGGCCGCGAGGTTGGAACCGCGGCGCCGCAGGATCGCCGGAGGACCAGCGTGGTGGGAAACGTCTCCGTCCGGTGCACGTGGCCCGCCTTGTCGCGGACCGCATCGAGCAGCCGGAGGGTCGCGCGCTCGCCGAGCGCGCTGATGTCCACATGAACCGAGGAGAGCGGCGGATCGAGGAACCGGGCCAACGGAATGTCGTCGAATCCCGCGACCGCCACGTCGTCCGGCACCCGCCGTCCCGCTTCACGGAGCGCGCTCAGCGCCCCGATCGCCATGGAGTCGTTGGCGGCGAAGATCGCGGTGGGTACCGCGGTGCCCGCGAGCAACTCGCCGGTGGCCCGGAAGCCGGAGCTCTCGCTGAAGTCTCCCGCCGCCTCGAGCGCCGGAGAGGGAGACACTCCGGCCTCCACCAGGGCCGCCCGATAGCCGCGAAGCCGCTCGGCCGCGTCGTAGTTGCCCTCGGCGCCCTTGATGATCGCGATGCGGCGGTGGCCGAGGTCGAGGAGGTGCCGCACCATCGCGCGGGCGCCGTCGTAGTTGGCGATCGTGATCACGTCGAACCCCTCGGGCCCGACCGGCACGCTCACCAGGACCACGGGGAAGCCGGCCGGGAGATTGCGCACCGCGGTCTCGGCGTCCATCTCCGGCCACATCACGATCAGGCCGTCCACCCGGCCCCGCATCGAGCGGAGCGCCGCCTCCACGGCCGGCCGGCCTTCATGCGAGCTGGAGACCAGGAGATGAAAGCCGTTCCGCTGGGCGGTCTGGTCGATCCCGCGGATCACCTCGGAGAAGAACTCCCCGTAGAGGTCCGGCAGGAGGACGCCGAGGGTATGGGTGCGGTTGGTGCTGAGGCTTCGGGCGCCGCCGTGGGGGACGTAACCGAGACGCGCCGCCGCCTCCCGGACTCGGCGGCCGGTGTCTTCCCTTACCAATGCGCTCTCGTTGTAGACCCGCGAAACGGTGGCGACCGATACGCCGGCGGCCAAGGCGACGTCCCTGATCGTGACCATCGGAACAGCTCTCGGGGAGGGCCGATGTAATCGTTTACATTTCCGCCGGAATTGTCAAGATCGGGCAGCTTCAGCCCTGCGTTGCTACACTCATGTAACCCCTTCGCCGAGGCCATGATCCTCCTCTCCGACCTGGCTAGCGGTCTCGCCCTGCCGATGCACGGGCCGGACGTCGAGGTGTCTGGGATCGCGGTGGACTCGCGCCAGGTCAGGCCCGGCGATCTCTTCGTGGCCCAGCGGGGTGCGCGGCTCGATGGTCTCGCCTTCGTTCCCGAGGCCCGGGCCCGCGGAGCCGTCGC
>CAYPAE010000247.1:0-4319 GCA_964408595.1 uncultured Gemmatimonadaceae bacterium
GGTCTACATGGGGCACCGCTTCGACGCGACCCTGGTCGGGCGCGTCGGAGGCGGAGCAGCCCGCGGCGTCCACCTGGGCCGGGTCCTGCCCACGATCCGGTCATCGGCACCGTACAGGGGGTGTGTCGGACGGCGCGGGACGGTACGGTCGTCGGTGCGCCGCACCTGCCCGGGTGCCCGCCCGCCCGCCTGCCACCAGCTACCTGCCTCCAGTCGCTCCGAGGCCACCAGCGTGTCCCGATAGGTGGAGCGGTACTCCCGGCGGAACGCCCACGAGCCCGCCCCGCCGCCAGGGCCGCTGGTGTCGGACAGGATCGCCCGCACCGGGCGACCCTTTATGGAGGCGATGCGCATCGGCACGATGGGGACCGGCGCGGCGGACGAGAGCCCGGCGTCGCGCAGCTCGCGCCGGACCGCGGAGAGCTGGTCGGGCTGGATGTCGAAGAGCACCAGGTTGGGCCGGGCCGGTCCACCGGCAAGCCGGAGCTGCTGAAGCAGGTTGAACTGCACCAGCACCAGCGTCCCCAGGAGGAAGGCGCCGAACCCGATCGCCAGCACGACGGTCACCGTCTGATTCGATGGGCGGTGCAGGTTGGAGAGACCCTGCCGCCAGAGGTAGGGCCAGCCGGACGGGAGCCAGCGGCGCGCGGCGCGGACCAGCGTCCAGGACGCCGCCCAGAGTACCAGGAGTGCCGCCGCCACGCCCGCCGCGAAGATCGCGCCTTGTCGGAGACTTCCCACCTGGATCGCCGCGAGCCCGACCGTGCTCGCCACCAGCGCGGCTGACACCACCCAGCGCCAGGGGTCGCGGGGGCGAGGCTCGGACTCGTAGTCGCGGCGCAGCGCCGCGAGCGGAGGCACCCGGCGGATCGAGAGCAGCGAGAAGAGCGCGAACACCAGCGCCACCCAGAGGCCCATCCCCACGCCCAGCGCGATCGCCGGCCACGAGACCGTCGCTTCGACGTCCACCGGCAACAGCTCGGCCAGCAGGCCGGGCAACGCCTGCTGGAACACGACCCCGACCGACGCGCCCACCAGGCTTCCGGCCAGCGCCATCCCGGCCGCTTCCACGGCGTAGACCGCGAGCACCCGTTTTCCGGTCGCCCCGAGGCAGCGCAGCACGGCGATCGTCTCCATCCGCTGCCGGATGAAGACCACGACCGCGCTCGCCACGCCGATCCCGCCCAGGAGAAGGGCGATGAGCGCCACCAGGCCGAGATACCCGGTGAGCCGTGACAGAGTCTCGTTGAGCCGCTCGCGATCGTCGGCTACGGTGCGCAAACGCACCCGCTCGCCGCGAAACCGGGACCCATGCTCCTCCGCGATCGCCTGGGCGGAGATGCCCGTGGGCAATCGCAGATAGGCCTCGTACTCGGCGCGCGCGCCGAAGCCAAGGAGCCGGGTCTCCTGGAGGAACCGCGCCGGGATGAAGACGCGGGGTCCGAACGCCGCGCGGAACCCGACATTGCCGGGTGCGCTCACCACCGTGGCGCTGATGATGAAGCGCGCTTCGCCGAGCGCGAGTGTGTCCCCCACGCGAGCCCTCAGCGCGGTGAGCAGGGAGGGATCCACCACCACGTGACGGCCACCCTGGAGCTCCGACCAGGCCGCGTCCGGCTCGGTGCGGATCTCTCCGTAGAAGGGATAGCCGCCCCGAATCGCCGCCACCTGAACCAGCCGGGTGCCGTCGGTGCGGGGCACGTAGGCCATCGCGGAGAAGTTGGTGACCCGTGCCTCTTCCGCGCCCCGGCCGACCAGCGTGTCGATCAGTCTCTCGGCGCTCGCGGGAAGCGGCTGGCGGCCCTCCAGCGAGAGATCGGCGCCGAGCAGCGCCTGGGCCTGCCGCCGCACCGATTCGCGCAGGTTCGCGGTGAAGGAGTTGATCGCGACCAGCGCGGCGACGCCCACCGCCACCGAAGTGGTGAGGAGCAGCAACCTGCGGGGAGACGCGCGCACCTCGCGCGCCGCCATCCGAAAAACGAACCCGAGCGACGTCACGCGGCGGTGTCGGCCACGATTCGCCCGTCGGCCAGCCGGATGGTGCGCCGGGCGCGGGCGGCGAGATCCAGGTCGTGGGTGACCAGGACGAGCGTGGTGCCGAGGTCGCGGTTGAGCTCCACCATGAGATCGATGATCCCCGCGCCGGTGCGCGCGTCGAGGTTCCCGGTGGGCTCGTCGGCGAAGAGGATCTTGGGCCGGGTGCTGAAGGCGCGCGCGAGCGCGACCCGCTGCTGCTCACCGCCCGAGAGCTGGGCCGGGTAGTGGTGGCCGCGGTCGCCCAGGCCCACGCGAGCCAGCAGGTCGGCGGAGCGGGCGTCGGCGTCCTCGCCCCGGAGCTCGAGCGGCACCTGGACGTTCTCCCGTGCGGTCAGGGTGGGGATGAGCTGGAACGACTGGAAGACGAACCCGATCTTCTCGCCGCGCAGCCGGGCGCGGGCGTCCTCGTCGAGCGCGCCGAGCTCCTGCCCGTCGAGATGCACGGTGCCGGCCGTCGGGCGATCGAGACCGGCGAGGAGGCCGAGCAGCGTCGTCTTGCCACTCCCGGAAGGCCCCACGACGGCCGCGAAGCCGCCCGGCTCCACCGAGAAGGTGATATCGTTCAACACCGTGAGCTCACGGCCGCCGGAGCGATAGGTCTTGGTCAGCGATGCGCATCGGAGCATGGTCTGAATGATATCAAGGTACGGATGGCGGGGTCCGCTGGTTGCGCTGGTGCTGGCTGGATGCGGGACCGAGGAAGGCGTACCCGTGCGCGACGATGCGCCGCCGGCACCGGCCACCGGCGAGCGCGGCCGCATCGTGTTCCTCGGCACCAGCCTCACCGCGGGCCTCGGCCTGGATCCGGATCAGGCCTATCCGGCGCTGATTCAGCGGAAGCTCGACGCCGAGGGGCTGCGGTTCGAGGCGGTGAACGCCGGGGTGAGCGGGGAGACGTCCGCCGGCGCGCGCCGGCGGGTCGACTGGCTGTTGCAGCAGCCGGCGGCGGTGCTGGTGATCGAGACGGGAGCGAACGACGGGCTCCGAGGCCTCGAGGCGGACTCGCTCCGCTCCAACATCCAGGCGATCATCGACGAGGCGGAGCGGCAATCGCCGAAGCCCGCCATCGTGCTGCTGGGAATGCGGGCCCCTCCCAACCTCGGCGCGAGCTACTCGCGGCCGTTCGAGCGGGTCTACCCCGAGCTGGCCAAGGAGAACGACCTGCCGCTGGTGCCGTTCCTCCTCGAAGGCGTGGCGGGGCGACCGGCGCTCAACCAGCCGGACATGATCCATCCCACCGCCGAAGGGCAGCAGCGCATGGCCGAGACCGTCTGGGAGGTGCTCGAGCCGGTGCTCAGAGGCGGCTCCTAGAGCGCCGGCGAGCGAGCTCTCGCTGCTACTGGCGGACTGCCCTTCTCGCCTTCACCTTCACTGCAGCTCTTCGCGAATCGGCCGGCCCTATTGCGCGCACGGTGGGCGTCCGATCCCGCCATCGCCTTCCTCCGCCCTAATGCAAGGAGAACCTCATGTTCCACTCCACCCGATTTGGCCTGGCCGCGCTGCTGGTCTTGGGCGCCGCCTGCCAGCCTGCTCCGAAGACGGAAACCTTGGGGGCCGAGTCCGCGGCCGCTCCAGCCGGATTGTCCGACGAGGACGAGGCAGCCATCCGTGCCCTCGACGCCGAGTGGGGCCGGGCGGCCTCTGCAGGCGAGGCCAACGCCGTCGCGGCCTTGTACACGTCGGACGCGACAGTCCTGCCCCCGATGGAGCCGCTCCGTCAGGGCGAGGCGGCGAGCAAGTATTGGATCGATGTCCTCAACGGCTTCTCCGGACCGACCGACCTCACGACCACGGCCGTGGAGGGCCGGGGAGACTTGGCCTACGCGGTCGGCAAGTATCGCCAGACTCTGACCCCGAAGAAGGCCGGCGCCAAGCCCTTGCCCACCGAGGAAGGAAAGTACCTCGAGGTATTGAAGAAGCAGGCCGACGGATCGTGGAAGATCGTGTACGACATGTGGAGCCCGGATGCCCCGCCGGCGAAGCATTAGCTTGACTATTCCCCGAGGCCTCGCACCCATGATGCACCTGCCTATTGGGACTTGACGTCAGGCCGGATCGCCTCCAACTCCTCCGCGATCGCCGCCACCGCCGCGTCGATCTCGTCCGCGGTGTTGTAGTAGTGCGGTGAGATCCGGAGCGCCGAGGCGGCCTTCTTCTCGTCCATGTCGATCACCGCGTCGTCGCGCCCGGGCGAGCTGGTGTTGATCCCCCGCGCACGCAGCGCGAGCTTGACCTGTTCCGCCGGCCGGCCGCCCAGCTCGGCGGTGGCGATCGCGCACAGC
>CAYPAE010000248.1:0-2590 GCA_964408595.1 uncultured Gemmatimonadaceae bacterium
CCCACGAGCTGCTGGCCTTCATCACCCTGGGGATCTTCGGCGTCCTGGCGGCCTGGCGCATCTGGCGGGAGAGGCGGATGGGAACGACTGAGCGGGCGCTGGCGCTGGCGCTGTCACTTGGCGGCGCCGGCGTGCTGATCGCCACGGCCGCCTACGGAGGGCGGCTGGTGTTCGAGCACGCCGCCGGCATCCCGACCGAGGTGCTCACCTCCGAGACGGAGCAGCGGAGCGAGGGCCACGAGCACGAGCCCACGGCGGCTCCGATGTCCGGGGATTCGGCCGCCCCTGCGGCGGCACCCGCGGCCAGCGACCACGTGGACCCTCCGGGTACGCCCCCGCACAGTCACCAGCCCAAGAAGCCCGCCGGGCACAGCCATCCGCCCGGCACTCCGGCGCACGATCAGTAGGCCCGTGTCCTCTCGCGCCTGGCTCGCCGCCGCCGCGCTCATCGCGGCCTGCCGCCCGAACACCACGCGGCCAGCGATCACGCCGTACCCGGAGGCCGCCGGCGTCGAGATCCGGCTCCGGCCTCCCGAGGCGACCCGCCGCCTCGCCGAGGCGCTTCAGGCCGACTCGCTCACGCCGGCCCGCGTGCGGATGCGGGACGGCTACATCGAGACCGCGTGGCTCGATTCCGCCACCGGCCGGCCGACCTCACGGCGGCCGATCGGCACCGGGGTCATCCGCCTCCGGGCCTGGGCCGACCCCGGACGGCCCGGCAACACGGTGCTCACGGTGGAGACCCTTTACCGACCGCTCGCGGACCCCTCGCTGCCCGAGCGCGAGCTCGAGCGGCAGGTGCCGCCGGTGCATCCGATGGCGGTGAAGGTCGAGCGAGTGCTGGAGGCCCTGCTCAAGCGGCACGGTGGCCCGCCACCCCCCTCGGCGGAGCCGCCCGCGCCGCCCCGGGGGCGGGAGGACGCGGCGGAGGCCCCGGAGGAACCGGTGGACGAGGCAGCTCCGGAGTGAGGGTACCGACGGTGGCAACGCGCTCCCTCACACCACGTACGCCTTCACCCAGTCCTCCAGTTTCTCCAGATCGAGGAGTGCGTCCTTGCACGGTCCCGACGGCAGCGTCATGGTGAGCCCGAGCACCGGCACCTTGCCCGCGACGTCGTGGAGCCCGCTCACCATGTCGCGCTCGCAGGCCACCGCCACCACCGCTCTCGGCCGGCGCTCGCGGATGACGCGGCGCGCCAGCTGACCCCTCGTCGCCACGAAGACCGGGACGCCGTACCTGCCGGCGACCCCCAACACGCCGTCGAGCGTCTCCTTGGAGAGGCAGCGGGGGATGAGCAGCAGCAATTCCCCTTTGCCGACCTTCCGTCCGCGCAGGAGCGCCAGCGCGTTGTAGACCTTCACCGCGGCGTTCTCGACCCAGTCGCGCCGGCCGAACCGCTCGGCCACCCGCGAGGTGAGCCGCATCAGGCGCAGGAACGGGCCCCGCTCGGCGAGACGCTCCGGCAAGAGCGCGCGGCCGGTGCCATAAGAGAGGAAGAGGACCGCCCACCAGGTCCAGAGAATCGCGGCCGCGATCGCGAGACCGGCCCAGAGGATCGTGGGGATGAGTGAGTGCAGCAGCGCGAGGCGGGGGCCCAGCAGATAGAGCCCGAGGGCTCCGATGGCGAGCGCGGCGGCCAGGGCGGCCGCGGACCACCCGAAGAAGAGGGTCGGCGAGGAATCGTAGTCGCCGCGATTCGGAAGCGGCCGGCCGTCCCACTCGTCCCATTCGTGGCCCAGGCGGCGATCCACATCTATGTGGATCAGCTGGGCGCGCGGGGTCTCCGGCATAGGGAAACAAGATAGTTAGCTTTGGGCGATGCTGCCTCCCCCAGCCATCCGGGGCGTCTTCCGCACCGACGAGCGCGCCCGGGCCGCCTACGCCGAGGGAGCCGGCATCTACCGGATCCTTCCCGCCGCCGTCTGCCTTCCCGCCGATCGTCAGGATCTCGTCTCCCTGGTCGGCTGGGCCGCGGCACACCGCGTTCCGCTGGTGCCTCGCGGCGCTGGGAGCGCGATGGGCGGGGGCAACGTGGGCGAGGGTGTGATCGTGGACCTCACCCGTCTCGCCCGCTGCCTGGAGATCCGTCCCGCCGACCGCGCCGCCGTGACCAGCGCCAACGTCACCCTCGCCGAGCTCAACGACGCGGCCGTTGCTCATCGGCTCCGCCTCCCGCCCGATCCTTCCAGCGGACGCTTCGCGACGCTCGGCGGCATGGTCTCCACCAACGCCTCGGGCGCGCGAACCGTCCGCTATGGGAGCGTGCGGCGCTGGGTGCAGGCGATCGAGCTGGTGACCGCGGCGGGCGAGGTGCTCGAGCTGCGCCGCGGCGGAGGCTCGGGCGACCGATCCGCGGAGACGATCCGCCGCTTCGAGACCGACGTGGCGCCGGCGGTTACCGCAGCCCACGGGCTGATCGCGGCGCGATTTCCCCAGACCCGCAAGAACTCCTCCGGCTACGCCCTGAAGGACTGGATCGCGTCGGGCGACCTGGTCGACCTCGTCGTGGGCGCGGAGGGCACGCTCGGATTCGTCACCCGGATCGAATGGCGGCTGGACCCGGAGCCGGCCTACCGGGCCGGGCTCCGG
>CAYPAE010000248.1:2690-4263 GCA_964408595.1 uncultured Gemmatimonadaceae bacterium
CACCCGGATCGAATGGCGGCTGGACCCGGAGCCGGCCTACCGGGCCGGGCTCCGGATCGAGCTGCGCTCCCTGGACGACCTCGTCAAGGTGGTAACCACGCTCCTCGCGTGCGAGCCGTCCGCGGTGGAGCTGCTCGACCGGACCTTTCTCGAGCTGGTGCGTCACACCGACATCGGCGAGGGGCTCACGGAGATCGAGGCGATTCTCCTGGTTGAGATCGAACGGGCCGATCCCCGGGCACTGCGCCAGACGGTAGCGCAGGCCGCGGATATGGTGCGGCCCTGGGCGGCGGTGGTGGACACGGCGCTCACCCCGGAGGCCGCCGCGCGGCTCTGGGAGCTGCGCCACGCCGCGAGCCCGATCCTGGCGGGGCTGCCGGAGGACCGCCGCTCGCTCCAGGTGATCGAGGACGCCTGCGTGCCGATCGAGCGGATGGGCGATTACATCCGCATCGTCCGCCGGGTGACCTCCGCGCGCGACATCGCGGCAGTGATCTTCGGACACGCCGGCGACGGACACGTGCACGTGAACCTGCTGCCGAAGGTGGGACGGGCGGGCTGGGAACAGAGCGTGGCCGGCGTGCTCGAGGAAGTCTCCGACGCGGTCCTCCGGCTCGGCGGCACGCCCTCGGGCGAGCACGGCGATGGCCGCCTTCGCGCCGGCCTCCTCCAGCGGGTCTACGGCGACGAGGTCGTGGGGCTCTTCCGCCGGCTCAAGCTGGCCTTCGACCCGCTCGGAATCCTCGCGCCCGGCGTTATCCTTCCGTCCGGCGAGCCGGCCATCACCCGCCTCAAGGTCGGCCGCCAGGCCATCCCGATCCCCGACGACATCGCTCACGCGCTCCGCGAGATCGAGCGGAAAGGTGGATACGGACAGTGCAGGCTGGAGCTGGCGTGACGAGAGCCGAGAGTTGAGCCCATGGAAATCCTTCGAACCCCCCGCGTCACCCTCCTCGCCCGCCCCCAGTTCCTCGAGCCCGCCCATCTGCCGGTGCAATGGCAGGGTGAGGCGAGCGACGGGGAGCGGATCGCGGAGTTCGCCGGCCGGCTCTGCTACATGAGCCAGCACAACCCCGCCGGGCGGACGACGGCGGAGTACCTCCGGAACATCCTCCAGCAGGGACACGGGTCGGTCTTCGAGCACAGCACGTACGTCGTGCTGATCGAGGGGATCTCCCGCTCGTGCAGCCACGAGCTGGTGCGCCACCGCGCCGGCTGGGGGTATTCGCAGCTCTCCCAGCGCTATGTGGACGAGTCCCACGCCGCCTTCGTCATGCCCCCCGCGATCCTGGGCGACGCGGCGCTGGAGTCGGCCTGGACCCACCAGGTCGAGGCGGCGCAGGCCGCCTACGTGACGGCCGTGGAGCAGCTCATGGCGCGGTACGAGTGGATGGAGAACAAGATCCACCGTCGGAAGCTGGCGCGCGAGGCTGCGCGGAGTGTGCTGCCCAACGCCACCGAGGTGAAGATCGTCGCGAGCGCCAACGTGCGCGCCTGGCGGACGATGCTCGAGCTGCGCCTGGGCGAGGGCGCCGAGCTGGAAATCCGCCGCATGGCGGTCACCTGTCTCCAT
>CAYPAE010000249.1:0-4262 GCA_964408595.1 uncultured Gemmatimonadaceae bacterium
AACGTGAGGGCGGGCAAGAAGTACCCATTCGCCCGGCTGGGCACGACCATCCCCCACGGCAAGGGCGGCGAGCCGATGAGGATCGAGCGCGCCAAGCTTCGCGGCGAAGTCTCCGAGGGGATGCTCTGCTCCGCCCGCGAGCTGGGGCTCGGCCAGGAGCACGACGGCATCCTCGAGCTCGAGACCGAGGCCGCGCCCGGCACGCCGCTGCTGGAGGCGGTGCCGCTCTCCGACCACCGGCTGGTGGTGGACGTCACCCCGAACCGCCCCGATCTCCTCGGCCACAAGGGCGTGGCGCGCGAGCTGGGCGCGTCCTACGAGGCTCCCTTCCGCCTGCCGTCCATTCCGGGAACGGAGTCGATCGACGTTCCGCCGTCCCGCCGTTCCGCCCTCGCCGGCAAGACCGGGTCCGTCGCGATCACGATCGAGGACCCGAGGTCGTGCCCGCGATTCCACGCCGCGCTGATTCGCGGCACCAGGGTGAGCGCGTCGCCCGCGTGGCTGCGCCGGCGGCTCGAGGCGGTCGGCGTGCGCTCGATCAACAACGTGGTGGACGCCACCAACTACGTCATGCTCGAGCTCAACCAGCCGATGCACGTCTACGACGCGGCGACGCTCCGCGGCTCGGCGTTGATCGTGCGGCGCGGGCGGGCGGGCGAGCGGCTGGTCACCCTCGACGACGAGGAGCGGAAGCTCGACGGCGAGATGGTCGCGATCGCCGACGCGGAAGGAGTCATCGGCCTCGCCGGCGTGATGGGGGGGGCCTCCACCGAGGTCGGCCTCGAGACCCGCGACGTCCTGCTCGAGGCCGCCTACTGGGATCCGCCCCGGATCCGCCGCACCCGCCGCGCGCTCGGCATGAGCACCGAGGCGAGCTACCGCTTCGAGCGGAACATCGACCGCTGGGGCGGCGGCGACGCGATGCGCCGCTGCATCGAGATCGTCCTCGCCACCGGCGGCGGCGGGCTGGCGGACGCTCCACTCGACCTCTGGCCTGAGCCCTCGCACCCGCCGCGCATCTTCCTCCGCCCCGCGCGCGTCGCCCGGGTGCTCGGCGTCGAGGTCCCCTGGAACGCGATCGAGCAGTACCTCGTCGCCATCGGCGCCACCGTCGTGTCCAAGCCCGACGACGGACGGATCGCGGTGGACGTCCCCGGCTGGCGGCCCGACCTGGTGCGGGAGATCGATCTCATCGAGGAGATCGCCCGGCTCCACGGCTACGACACCTTCCCCTCCGATCTCCGCCCGTTTCGCATGGGGATCCTGTCCGAATCGGTCGAGGAAGGGGCCCTGGCGTCGGTGCGCCGCGGCATGGTGGAGCAGGGGCTCTACGAGGTATCGCGGCTCCCGCTTGGCCCCGCCGACGGCGACCAGAGCGTCAAGCTTCTCAACCCTCTCTCGGCGGACGATGGGTGGCTCCGCCGCCGGCTGCTGCCGGGCCTGGTGCGGCTGGTGGAAGGCAACTGGGCGAACCACGTGGAGGACGTACGGCTCTTCGAGATCGGGACCTCATTCGCCGCCGCCGGGTCCGGCGAGCGCCCACACGAGGAGCGCAGGATGGCGGCCGTCCTCACCGGAAGGCGGGAGCCGCGCCACTGGACCGGCACCGGCGAGGGCCGCTTCGACCTCTGGGATCTGAAGGGCCGGTTCGAGGCCGCGGTCGCCCTGGCGATTCCCGGGGGGGTGGTGCAAGTTGAACGGAACGCGTGGGTTGCCCGGAACGCCGAGGGTCGGATCGTTGGCCACGCGGGTCCGCTTGCCGCCGACGCGCCGCCTTGGGCCGCTCCGCTGTTCGGGTTCGAGCTGGTGCTCGACCCTTCGCCCCGCCGGCCGCCCCAGTTCATGCCGCTGCCAGCGACGCCCGCATCGGAACGGGTGCTCGCGCTGCTGCTGCCCGGGGGGGTCACGGCGGCGCAGGTCGAGGGCGTGCTCCGCCGGACCGGCGGCGCGCTGCTCGAGCGGGTGGACGTCGAGAGCGATTACCGGGGCGCCGAGCTGCCGGCGGGAGTACGAAGCGTCGCATTCCGGCTCACCTTCCGGGCTCCCGACCGGACCTTGCGCGACGCCGAAGTGGATCAGACCGAGACGCGGCTCCTGGCCGCGCTGGTGGAAGAGCTCGGAGTGCGCCGGCGCGATGCCGGCACGGCACGCGGCGGAGAGTGACGTGGCGTACACCTACGATCGTCCCGATCTGAAGGCACTGACCGACCTCGAACAGCTGCTCAAGCACCTCACCGAGGAGCTGGCCGGCTGGCGGGGCCGCACGCTCCGCGCCGAGGCCGAGCTGGCCGAGGCCCAGGCCCACGGCGGCAAGGTGGCGGGGCCCGAGCTCAAGGAAGCCCGCAAGCGGCTGATCGAGCTGGAAACCGAAAACCAGGCTCTCCGACACCGCATCGGGGCGGCCCGCGAGCGGCTCAAGGCGCTGGCCGCGCGGCTCTCGTTCCTGGAGCAGCACGGGGGAGGGAACGCGGCGTGACCACCACGACCAAGAACGCCGTCCGGGTCACCATCGGAGGCGAGGATTACACCGTCCGCTCCGAGCTGCCCCCGGAATACACCCGCGAGGTGGCGGCGTACTTCGACGCAGCCCTCAAGCGGGTGCGCGACTCGCTCCCGTCGGTGGAGAGCCACAAGATCGCGATCCTGGCGGGGCTCGCGATCACCGACGAGCTGTTCCAAGCCCGGCGAGGCGACCGGGACATCGCCGCCCGCGTCACCGCTCTCGCCGACGAGCTGGCCCGCCTTCTCCCTCCGGCCAAGCGCGGCAAGCGCGCGGCCGCGTCGTAGGGAGCATCCCCCGATGTCCCAGTCGCTCCTCCTCCCCACGCTCGCGGGGGTGGCCGCCGGTCTGGCCGTCGGCCTCGTCTTCATCCTCCTGTATCGACGTAGCCAGCGGCGTGCCGCCGACGGGGTGCTCGCGACCGCGCGCCGCGAGGCCGACCAGCTTCGCGCCGACAGCGCGCGTGGGGCCGAGGCGACCAAGGCGGAGATCGTCCTGGCCGCGAAGATGGAGACGCTGAAGCTGCGGGAGGACCTCGACCGCGAGATCCAGCGCAAGCGTGACGAGTGGGAGCGGGTGGAGCTGCGGGCGGAAGAGCGCTCGCGGGGCCAGGACCGCAAGGTCGAAGAGATGAACGCCCGCGAGCGGAGCCTCGACAAGCGCGAGGAGACGCTGGGGCACAAGGAGCTGGAGCTCCGGGCCCGCGAGGGCGAAGCCGACAAACTGGCGCAGGAGCAGCGGGCCCGGCTGGAGCGGATCGCCGGGCTCACCGCCGAGGACGCGCGCCGGGAGATCCTCCAGCGAGTAGAGGACGAGGCGCGGGGGCAGGCTGCCGCGCTGGTGCGCGACATCAAGGAGCAGGCCAAGAAGAGCGCCGACCGCGAGGCCCGCCGAATCATCGCCATCGCGACCCAGCGGCTCGCCGCGGAGCACACCGCGGAGAGCACCGTCGCCGCGGTGCCGCTGCCGAACGACGAGATGAAGGGACGGATCATCGGTCGCGAAGGGCGGAACATCCGGGCCTTCGAGACCGCGACCGGAGTGGACGTCATCATCGACGACACGCCCGATACCGTGATCGTCTCCTGCTTCGACCCGATCCGCCGGGAGGTCGCGCGCCGGTCGCTCGAGGCGCTGATCCAGGACGGCCGGATCCATCCGGGCCGGATCGAGGAGATCGTGGCCAAGATGCAGAAGGAGCTGGAGTCGCAACTGGTCGAGCTGGGCGAGCAGGCCGCCTATGACACCGGGATCCACGGCCTCCACCCCGAGCTGGTGAAGCTGATCGGCCGGATGCGGTATCGGACCTCCTACGGCCAGAACATCTACGACCACTCGAAGGAAGTGGCGTGGCTGGCGGGGATGATGGCGGCGGAGCTGCACCTCGACGTCCAGCTCGCCAAACGGGGCGGCCTGCTGCACGACGTGGGGAAGGTGCTGACCCACGACAGCGAGGGAACCCACGTCGAGCTGGGGGTAGAGGTGGCGCGGCGCTACGGCGAGAGTCCGGCGGTCATCAACTGCATTCAGGCCCACCACGACGACGTGCCCCACGAGTCGGCGGAGTCGGTGCTGGTGCAGGCCGCGGACGCGATCAGCGGCTCCCGTCCCGGCGCGCGCCGCGAGGCCTTCGAGACCTACGTGAAGCGGCTCACCCGGCTGGAAGAGATCGCCAACGGGTTCCCCGGGGTGGAGAAGTGCAACGTGATTCAGGCGGGCCGCGAGGTGCGGGTGGTGGTGACGCCCGACCGCATAGACGACG
>CAYPAE010000250.1:0-1345 GCA_964408595.1 uncultured Gemmatimonadaceae bacterium
CCGGTCCGACACCATCCAGCCGCAGTTGTAGCATTCGGCGCCGGTGACGTTATCCGGATCCTTCCACTGGAGCTCGCGCGCGCAGTTGGGGCAGTGAGGCCAGTACTTCTGCAGCCGCTGTCCGCAGACGCAGCGCAGCTCGGGCGTCGGCGCCCGCTCGCGCGCCCGCGCAGGCGTTCGCCGAGGCGTACGCCTACGCGCGCTCATATCGCGCCATCGCCTCGTCCACCAACCGCTGCACGAAGTCGTAGTACTCCAGCCCGGCCTTCACCGCCGCGTTCGCCATGTCGTGTCCGTAGCTGATGAAGGGGTTGGCATTGGCTTCGAGAAACCAGACCTCGCCGTCGGCGGCGAGGCGCACGTCGAGCCTGGCGTAGTCGCGCAGCCACAGCGCCCGGAACGCGGTACGGCAGATGGACTCGATCCGCTCCCGCGTGCTCGCGGCGATCGGACGGGCAAAGACGTTACGGATTCCTTTCCGTGCGCGGTAGTCCTCGTCCCATTTGGCGGACTTGGTGGCGATCCGCTCCTCGGGCCTGGTCTTCCGCTTGTCGAAGACCATCTCGGTGATCGGAAGGATGTCGAGGCTTTCGTCGTTTCCCAGCACGCTCACGTACAGCTCGCGGCCGTCCACAAACTCCTCGGCGATTGCCGGTTGGTGGAAGCGCTGGTGCACCAGGGTCACCCGTTCCATCAGGGAGGCCTCGTCCTGGACCACCGACGCCTGGGCGATCCCGGCCGAGGCGTCGGACTGAAGCGGCTTCACGATGAGGGGGTAGCGGAGATCAGGCGGGGTCTCCAGCGGTTCACCCGGCCGCCAAGTGACGAAGCTGGGGACTCGTATGTCGTGATAGGCCAACACCTTCTTGCTCATGGCCTTGTTGCGGGAGACCAGGAGCGCCTGGGGCGGCGCCCCAGTGTAGCGGTACCCCTCCGCCTCCAGGACCCCGGGCACCAGATACTCCAGGGAGGGGTTGCCGTGGAACGCCTCCGCGGCGTTGAACACCAGGTCGGGCCGCATCTCGTCCAGGGAGTGGACCAGGTACTGAAGGTCGTCGCTCACCCCGAGCAGGAGGACCTCGTGGCCCCGCCGGCGGAGGGCATCGGCGACTTGGTACTCCATCTCCGGCTCGTCGTCGTGCCACCCGGCGACCTCCTTGGTCATCTGCCGCTCGTGCTCGGGATGGTGCCACCCGGTATAGGGGGTGTCGAAGACGACGGCGATTCGCATGGGGGATGAAGGTAGCGGGGCAGCGGGGCAGCGGGGCAGCGGGGCCGGGGCGGAGACGGCACGCCACAAGCCGCCTGCGCCCCTGGCGGGCTGCCCCGCAGCCCCGCCCCCCCC
>CAYPAE010000250.1:1355-4243 GCA_964408595.1 uncultured Gemmatimonadaceae bacterium
CTTGCCTGCCGGATCAACGGCACGCTACCATCTGCCCGCCAGGGGCGCAGGCGGCTTGTGGTGTGCCGTACCCCCGCCGCCCCGCTGCCCCGCCGCCCCGCTGCCCCGCTGGCTGCCCCCTGGTGCCTCAGGGGGCGGGATTACATCTTCTACGGTCCTTCACCCCTCGTTACAGTCGCGCGATCCGCGAGCAGCCCCGTCGGAGGTCAGATGGAGTTCACGGCCCGGGAAGCCAGGCTCAAGCCGGAGCACGCCGATCGGTACCCGCAGCTGGAGGCGGGGGTCTGGGAGACGGCTGCCGAAATGGGCGCCAAGGTGCTGCTCTGGCAGGTCCAGCAGCAGGGAACGGCGGCGCTCGCCAGCCGGATCCTGGACGAGCGGCACTTCGAGTTCCGGGGGGGCTGGTACCGGGGGGGTGAGACCGAGCTCCGGACCCGGGCGAGCGATCCGGCGTTCAACGGGCCAGTGTAAGCGGGGCGGCGGGGCGGCGGGGGCAGCAGAGCCCGGGAGTACACCGGGCATGTCATCCCGAGCGCAGTGGGGGATCTCAGCCGGAGGTTGTTCGATGGCCGGCAGCAAGATCCCTCTCTGCGCTCGGGATGACAGCGCGTTACCCGCGAGCCGCCGTCCTGCCCCGCCGCCCCGCTGCCCCGCTGCCCCGCCTACCTCGGCATGTACTCCGCCACCGCCTGCATCGCGGCCAGGTTCGCGGTGGGCCCGCCCGCCGACCAGCTGCCGCCGTAGACCCGGACGAAGCCTGTACCCGGCGGCCCGCCGTAGCGCTTGACCCAGGAGCTGGCGAGCCCGTTGTCGTCCAGGGCGAGCGTCTCGGTCACTCCCGCCGGGTCCACTCCCCAGTTGCTGTCCCACCACCCCGACAGGCCCCAGCGCAGTCCTTCGCCGGTCACCACCGCCCCGTAGTTGTCGAAGTTGCTCCGCCCGTGGTCCACGCCCAGCAGGCGAGTCGTGCCCGCGCGGTCGATCCGGATGTAGTCGGTGCCTTCGCCGGTCTTGGGATCTCGCGGCCAGATCATCGGCGGGATGCCGGGCCAGACCACCTTGCCCCCCGCGTCGAGGTAGCGGCGGAAGAGCACGGTGTCGGCCGGGACCGGTGCCACGGTCGCGGGCAGATGGTCGATCGAGAACACGACCACGCTGGGTGACCGGTCGGCCAGCCGCTCTCGCATGAAGCCGCCGAGCCCTTCGGCGTCGAGGACCTCGTACCCCCGCTCGCCGAGGTAGTCGCGCAGTTCGCGATGGGTGACGACGCGAGAGGCGCGCACCAGCGAGCTGTCCCAGAAGACGGCGCGCCGGAGCGGTGACGCGCCGGTGCGGACGGCGTAGACTCCGCCGTCGTCGTTCCCGACGTAAAGCATCCCGTCGCCGATCACCGGTGACGAGAAGATTCTCCGCCCCGACTGGTACCGCCAGCGCTCCCTCCCGCTCGCGCGGTCCATCGCGTAGATGGTGCCCGAGCCGTCGCCCACGTATATCATCGCGCCCGCCACGGCGGGCGACGACCACACGGGACGCTCCGTCGCCACCCGCCAGAGCTCGCGCCCGGTGCGGGCATCCACCGCCTGGACAAACCGTTCGTCCGAGCTGCCGGCGTAGACCACGCCGTCCACCACCGCCGGCGACGTGTTGACCCACGACATCCGGTGATCCACTCGCCACGCGAGCTTCCCGGTCCCGGCGTCCACCGCGTACAGAAAGCCATCGCGCGAGCCGAAGAAGACCCGGCCGTTCGCGACGGCGGGAGACGATTGGATAGTGCGGCGGTCGAAGCCGAACTTCCCGGACTCGAGCCCGTGGCCTTCGGTGTCGAAGCGCCAGGCCTCACGGCCAGTGCCGGGATCGAGTGCGTACAGCGTCCCGTCCGCGCTGCCTACGTAGATCCTCCCGCCGGCGATCGCGGGCGACGACCGGACCCGGCCCCCGGTCGCGAACCGCCAGCGGACCTTGCCGCTTCCGGCGTCCACCGCGTAGACCTGTCCGTCGCCGCTGCCGAAATAGACAGTCCCATCGGCATAGGCCGGGGAGGAGGTGTAGAGGTCGCCGGTCTCGAACCCCCAGGGAAGCGGCTGGTCGGCGCCGGTCTCCAGCCGCCACCGCTGCTTCCCGCTCCGCGCATCCACCGCCCAGAACGCGTTGTCCCGGCTGCCGATGAATACCAGGCCTTCGGCCACGGCCGGAGTGGAGGAGATCGCGCGGCCGGTTGGGAACTGCCACCGCTCCTCTCCGGTCCGTGCATCGAGCGCGTAGAGCCGTCCGTCGCCACTTCCTATGTAGAGCGCGCCGTCATCGAGCGTCGCCGACGAATGCACCATCCCTCCGGTCTGCACCCGCCATTGGAGCCCGCCGAAGTGTTCGAGCGGCGCGGAGTGGTAGCTGCCCGAATGCGCGGCATCGCCGCGGAACATCGTGGCAGCGTCCTGCGAGGCCGAAAGCGCGGCGATGCCGATGCCGGCCGCGAGGGCGGTGGCGAGGAGCCCGGTTGCAGTCCTGGACATGGAGCCTCGATCAGGGTGGGAACTCTCTCCCGACGCGGGTGCGGCGCGAGCGGTTTCTGTCAGGCGGGCAGGCGGGCGGGCGGACAGGTGGTCGGGCGGTGTGCCTCGCCCTCGGTGCGCTCGGGATGACGCGGTACGCTCGGGCCTGCTGCCCTGCTGCCCTGCTGCCCTGCTGCCCGCCTGTCCGCCTGTCCGCCTGCCCGCATACATTCCCTCCATGACTTCCCTACCCGAACGCGCCACCCCGGATCTCCTTCCGGCCGCGGAGATCGAGGAGGCCGCCCGACTCGCCGCGGAGCTCATGGAAGAGCTCGGCCGGGTCATCGTCGGGCAGCGCGCGATGCTGGAGCGACTGCTCATCGGACTGCTCGCCGA
>CAYPAE010000251.1:0-4210 GCA_964408595.1 uncultured Gemmatimonadaceae bacterium
ACCGCGCCGCGCTGGTCCGGACGCTGGGTGAGACGCTCCGCGCCCGACCGGCTGCGGAGTGGCTGGCCCTGTTCGAGAGGAACGGCGTGCCCGCCGGGGTGGTACGGCGGGTGACCGAGGCGCTGGCCGACGTAGAGGCCGATCCGCGCACGGGCATCGCGCCACTGCCGCCGGGAGCGGTCCGACTTCCACCGCCTCGGCTCGATCAGCACGGAGTGGCGGTGCGGGCGCGAGGGTGGGGGGCGTTCGAAGGGCTCTGAGCTGCGTCATGTGTCACCCTGAGCGGAGCGAAGGGGGCATGACTCGGGTCATGGCCTCCTTCGCTCCGCTCAGGATGACACCACCGACACCTGACAACTAGCGGCGCGCTGTCTGCAGGGTGGTGTCGCCGGGCGCGAGGCGATCCGCGGTCCAGGTATCCACCCGGTACACGGTGGAGTCTCCACCGGCCCGCACCCAGAAGCCGTTGGCCGTCGAGTCGAACGCAAGGGTGAGCAGCGCGGTGCCGTCGGCGCGGAGCAGCGCGACCCGGCGATCGGGGCGGGCGAACCTGGCCGAATCGGCTTGCGCCTTGGAGGCGAATCCCGCCGCCTCGACCTGACGATAGTCGGCGAGCAGGGCGGCGACGGCCGCGGAGTCGGCTTGCCTGCCCGACGCCAGCGCCCAGCCGGCGCCATCGCGGCGCACGGTGTACGAGCGACTCCCCCGGCTGACCTCGATCCGCGCGACGCTGTCCGCGGTCACTCCCGCGATCCGACGGTCGCGCCATTCGTCCGGCGATCTCTCCAGCACCTGCGCCAGGTTGCCGCTTACCAGATAGACCGCCGAATCCCGCGCGCTCCGAAAGTAGCCGCCGTCGAGGCTGGGCCCACGGTTGCCCCGCACCAGGTCAGCGAGGGTGGAGTCGCCTCGGACGATCCGGACTCTGGCGCCCTTCGCGCTGTCCACGCCGAGTCCCGAGTGCGACGCCGACCGGCCCGCGACCAGCTCGGTCCGCCTCGCCGTGTCCGCCAGCGCGGTGAAGAGCTCCGCGACGGCGGTCTCCGATGCCGGGTGCCCGTTCACCAGCCAGATGGTCGAGTCGCGGCGCACCAGCCGTGTGGTGTCGGCCACCCGGGTGATGATCACCGAGTCGGCCGAGTCGCGGGCGACCGCCGGAATGGCGAACCGGTCGGACTCGGATGGGCCGCGCGAGCCCCGGCGCGCCAGCGACGCAGCGCCCCAGAGGAGCAGAAGGGCCAGCAGCACCATCGCGAGGAGCGTGAGTTGTCTCGGCGTCATCCCGCGCTCCCCGTCGCCGGCACCAGCGGCCGGTACGTCTCCCGAGTCCTCCGCCGCCGGCGGATGAGCCGGATCACGCCCACCAGGCCGACCAGCAACGGCAGGCCGACCAGGTTCGCGTACTTCACCCCTTCGCGCATCGCCGGACTCGGGAAGAGCAGCGGCGGCGGACGCCGGTCCTTCGAGCGGATAGCGATCAGCGCCTCGTCCTGCGCCAGCCAATCGACGGCATTCAGCGTGAATGCGAGATTCTCCGGCGCCGTACGAACGAACCGGTCGGTGGCGAAGTCGAGGCTGCCGACCACCACGACCCGGCCGCGCGCCTTGCCGCCGTCCGTCGGGGGCGGTGTGACCATCACGGCCAGGAGCCGATGGCCCAGGTCCTTCTGGGGAAAGTCCTGGGTCGGCGCGATGGTGGTGACGCTGGTGAAGGTGCCGGTGGCCTGGCTGCTGCCGAGCAGTGGTGTCAGCGTGCCCTTCGTTGCGCCGGTGGTGTCTATGGTGCTTGCCCAGGTCAGTACGACCGCGCCCAGGTCCTGGTTCACCGGAGAAAGCCTGGTGCTCTGGGCCCGGATGAAGAAGGGATAGACCTGGAGCACCCGGCCGAAGTCGGTGGGGAGCGGGATCACTTCATTGGCCAGAAGGTCGTAGGCCATGTCGCTCCGGATCGTCACGCCGAGCGGCCGGAGCAGCGCGTTCCACGCGACCGGCCGTGGCTGCGCGGTCGGTGCCCGTTGCGACACCTCCATGCCGGACGCGAGCACCAGCGCGCTCCCCCCGCGGTTGAGGAAGGCCTCGAGACGCTTCAGCTGATCGGGCGGCAGACTGTCGGGCGTCCCCGCCAGCACCAGCGCCACGACGTCGGGACCCGGTTGGGTGGAATCGCTCAGCTCGATCTCGCGCACGTCGTACGAGTGCCGGAGCTGCTCCTGCATCCCCTGGAACGAGACGCCGGGTCCCTCAGCGTCCGCCACGAAGCCGATCACGGGCTTCTTGTCGCGGCTCAGCTGCCGGATGGTCGATGCCAGCCGGTACTCCAGATCGTCGGTCCGCTGGACGAAGGGAATCGCCTCGGTTTCGCCTCCGTGCTGCACGGCGAGCCCCAGATAGCCCTGCTTCACCTGGAGCTCCCCCTGGCCGATCACGTTGAACTGGACCGGCTGGATGCCGAGCGACTCCGCCTCGCGCCGCGCGGTCTCGTCGTCCGACGGGTCGCGCTCGATGATGCGCACCTGGCCTCGTCCGGCCGACCGGAGGTCCCGCAGGAGATCGTCCACATCGCGTTTCATGAGCGCGACCTCGGTGGGCAGCTCCTTGGATGCGAAGAGCTTCACGGTGACGAGGTCGTCGAGGTTCCGCACGATCCGGCCGGTGGCCGGGGAGAGCGTGTAGGCGTTGCCGGGCGTCAGGTCGAGGCGGCCGCCGATGTAACTGCCGAGCAGGTTCACCACCACGAGGGAGGCCGCGAGCATGCCCACCCCGAGACGGAGCCTCCGCGCGCCCGCGCCGGGGGCGAGCTTGCGGCCCAGCAGCGCGGCGTACGCCAGGGCGAGGAAGACGCCGGCCAGCGAGACGAAGTAGATCACGTCCCGCAGGTCGATCACCCCCCGGCCAAGGCTCTCGAAGTGGGAGAGCACGCCGATCCGCGCGGCCACCGCGCCAAGGCCCGGCGGCAGCCCGACCAGCAGCGGGTCGAGGCCGACGAGGACCAGCAGGAACATCAGCCCCGCGGCGACGATGAAGGCGGTGATCTGGCTCCGCGTCAGGCTCGAGGCCCACACGCCGATTCCCGCGAGGCCCGCCGCGAGGAGCGACGCGCCGACGTACTGCCCGATGACGGTGCCCCAGGGGAGATCGGCGCCGGCGGAAAGGCCGAGCGGGATGGCGACGGTGAGAGCGAGCGCGATCCAGAGGAAGAGCACCGAGCCGAGATACTTGCCCAGCAGCAGCTCCAGCTCGCTCACCGGCTGTGCCAGGACCACTTCGATCTGTCCGCCGCGGAGGTCCTCGGCCAGCGACCGCATGGTCACGGCGGGCACGAAGAAGAGGAACTCCCAGGGGAGCAGGTCGAGCATCGGCCGCAGGCTCGCGGTGTTCGACAGATACGCCTGGCGGAAGAAGAGGAAGCCGTTGATCGCGAGGAACACGACCAGCAGCACGTAGCCCGTCGGCAGGTCGAAGAGCGCCCGGAGCTCGCGGCTCGCGATGGTCCAGATGCGCCTCATGCCGGATCCTGGTCGGTGGTGAGCTGGCGGAAGAGGTCCTCGAGGCTGCCGGCCTCCTGGTGCAGCTCGAACAGCGTCCATCCCGACGCTTTGGCGAGCTCGAACACCCGGGGTCGCAGGTCCTCCGCTCCGGCCACGGTGACGGTCACGCGCACCCGGTCTCCCTCACCGGCGCGCGCCTCCACTCCCCGGACCCCGGGCAGCTCGGCCAGCCGGTCAGCGACGGCGGTTCCGACGACCTCCACGCTGATGCGGGCGCCGTCCTTGGCCCGGGAGACCAGGTCGTCCACCGGTCCGTCCGCCACGATGCGCCCCCGGTTGATGATCAGCAGCCGGGAGCAGGTGAACTGGACCTCGGGGAGAACGTGGGTCGAGAGGATCACCGTTCGCTCCCGGCCCAGGTCGCCGATGAGTCGGCGGATCTCCACCCGCTGGTTGGGGTCGAGCCCTTCGGTGGGCTCGTCGAGCACCAGAAGGTCCGGCCGGTGGAGGATGGCCGCGGCCAGCCCCACCCGCTGCCGGAACCCCTTCGAGAGCTCGCCGATCGGCCGGTGGTAGACGCTTTCCATCCCCGTGGCCGCGATCGCCTCGTCCAGCGAGGACCGCCGCTCGGCTCCGCGGATATCCCGGAGGCCGGCCACGTAATCCAGCCATTCGGAGACCAGCATTTCGGCATAGAGGGGATTGTTCTCGGCGAGGTAGCC
>CAYPAE010000252.1:0-4209 GCA_964408595.1 uncultured Gemmatimonadaceae bacterium
CAGCGCCGCCACCAGGGCGCCTGCCGGCGCGGCGAGGAGGATGAGGGTGCGGGCCTGGCGCGGGTCTTCGAGCTGAGGGCGGGAGCCGGCGACGCGCCGGAGGAGGTATGCGGCGAGCAGCGCTTCAGTGGTGTTTCCCGCCGCGATCCCGACGGCGGCAGCGAGCGGAATCGGGGTGGCGGCGTTCGCGATGCAGGCGCCGATCGCCACGCCCGGCCAGTAGCGGTATCCGAGCAGCACCAGCGCGGCAAACGCGATCCCCGCGGGCGGCCACACCAGGGAGACGCTGTGGCCGATGCTGACGTACCGAAGGCCGATCCACGCGGCACCGCCGTAGAGCGCGGCCAGAAGAACGACCCCGGCGGTGTACCGCAGTACGGGACGGACGGCGAAGGACATGCGCCGGACACGCTCCCCTGTCAGGGGGTGAAGATCTCCACCACGTCGGTCTGCGACACGCCGGCGCGGGGCCCGCCGCCGATCACGTAGATCCGGCCGTCGAGGACGGCGGCCGCGAGTCCGTGCCGCGGGGTCGGGAGCGGCTGCGCCTCGGACCACGAGCGCGACCGCAAGTCGTACACCTCATGCTCCTCGAACACGCGGAGCGCAGTCTCCCCGCCGAAGACATGGATCCGGCCGTCCATCTCGACGGCCGACAGTCCTCCGCGGCGGGTGGGCATCGGCTCCCGCGTGCTCCAGCGTCCGGCCGCGGGATCGTACGATTCCATCCGGTCGAAGTTGTGCCTGGCCGGGGCCAAGGCCGCCAATGGCGTACAACGTGTCGTTCACGACGGCGAGCGGCATGTGATGGCGAGGGGCGGGCAGATCGGCGACCCGTTCCCAATCCGACGCCGTCGGATCGAGCCGGTACGCGCCGGTGCTGCCGAACTCCCGCCCGCTGATGCCGCCGGCCACGTAGATGCGGCCGCGCAGCACCGCCGCATGAAGCTCCTGGACCGGCTCTGGAAGCGAGGGCCCTGGAGTCCACTTCTCGGAGTACTCCGGCGCGCCAGGCTCGCAGGCCCAAAGCGACGCGCACGCGAGCGGCGTGAGGCGGCCGGCGGTGAAACCCCTCATGGAGAGTGTCACGGGACGCATCAATCTAGGTTGGCCCGCGCCGCCATGCGCCGCGGGCCACACCGGCCGCTACTTCTCGGGTCGCTCGAACAGCGGCAGGTAGCGCCCGTACCCCTCGGCCTCCAGCCGGTCCAGCGGGATGAACCGGAGGGCCGCGGAGTTCATGCAGTAACGAAGCCCGGTAGGCCCCGGGCCGTCGTCGAACACATGGCCGAGGTGGGAGTCGGCGTCGCGCGACCGCACTTCGGTGCGGCTCATCAGCAGCGAACCGTCCACCCGCTCCGTCACGTGCTCGGGCTCGAGCGGCCGGGTGAAGCTCGGCCACCCGGTGCCGGAATCGTACTTGTCGAGGGAGCTGAAGAGAGGCTCACCCGAGACCACGTCCACGTAGATCCCGGGCTCCTTTTTGTCCCAATACTCGTTGCGGAACGGCGGCTCGGTGCCCTCCTGTTGGGTCACCTTGTACTGCAGCGGGTTGAGCGCCCGCTTGAGCTCTTCGTCGTTTGGTTTCTTCTGGTGCGCCACGATGCCTCCCGTACTCAGGCCACGCGGTCGAGCAGCCGGAGCGTCCCGTCGGTGACGGTTCCGAAGGTGAGATGGCCGACCAGGCCGCGGGCATGGGCCTGCCAGGGAAATGCGTTCGGCCCGGGGGTCAGCCCGAGCGCCGGCACGAGTCCCTCGTCCAGGAACGCCCAGAAGGCGGTGCCGAACGCGGTCCCGGCGGCGGTGCCGAGCCTCTGGAACCGGCGCCGGAGAACAGCATAGGCCGCCCCGGCGCCGATGCCGAGGGCCCAGTGCACCGCCGAGCCGAACTGCTCCCACTGTCCGCCGCGCGCCTCGTCCTCCTCGCGACGGGCGTCGCGATCCTCGTGCTCGTACATATAGCCGGTCACCTTGCCCATCACGAAGGTCGCTACCGCCCCGGCGACGGCGCCCTTCAGAAGGTCCCTGCCGATCCCGTCCCGGGTGCGCACCCGTCTCGCCATGTTGCCTCCTTGATGCCTCAAGCTCGAAGGAGCGGGCCAGGGGCGCTGTGATCTGAGCCGCGTTGGGGCTGCGGGTGCGCCGCTACTCACTTCCGCTGTTCCAGATAGACCGCCCCCCCGCCCGCTCCTCCGACCACCAGATCGAGGTCCCCATCGCCATCGAGATCACCCGCCGCGGGAGCCGCTAGCAGGGGAGCCGCCACGCTGAACGCCGAGTCCCGCACCAGCCGCGGCGCGGTACGGGTGCCCTCGTTCCTGAACAGCGCGAGCCCGTTGATCTCCGAGCCCACCAGCAGATCGAGGTCCCCGTCCCCATCCAGATCCGAGAGCAGCGGCGTGCTCCGCCGCCCGATCTGGATCTTCTCGAACTCGTCGCTCACCAGCGATAACCGCGGTCGCGACGGCCCGCCATCGTTGTGATAGTAGTTGAGCCATCCCGACGATTCGCCGACGATCAGGTCCAGGTCCCCATCGCCGTCGAGGTCGCCGAGCGTGGGCACCGTGTTGCTGCCGCGGGTGATGGTGACCAGGGCGGTGTCCACCGGCTCGTAGCCCCGGGCGGTGCCGCGGTACCATGCCAGCCGCGGGCCCCACTGCCCCATGATCAGGTCGAGCCGCCCGTCGCCATCGAGGTCGCCCAACGCCGGCGCGGCGTGAAACCGCTTCCCCAGCTCGAGCGGTGCCCTCAGCCTGAACGCCGGGCGGTCCCCAGTCCCGACGTTTTCGAGCCGGTAGGTGACGGAGGTCTGCAGATCCGAGGGGTCGAGCTTGTTCGCGAGCAGCAAGTCCAGGTCGCCGTCGCCATCGAGATCGGCGATCGCCGGAATCGTCTCGCTGCCGATGTCGAGCACCGGGAGCAACCGCCGGCTCCGGACCTCCCACTCCTCTCCGTCGCCGCGCGTCAGGTAGTAGAGGTTCTCCGCCGACGTGAGGAGCGGGTTGTATGCGCCGCCGAGCACGCCGACCACCAGATCGGCCTTCCCATCTCCGCTCAGGTCGCCGAAGGTCGGGGCGTTGTAGCCGGAGGTGAGGAGCGGCCGACCGACCGGGAACTGGAGCGGCGCGCTCTTGAAGCTGGGCGCCGGACAGGTGCCGTTGTTGGAGATGAGCAGAAGCCCCGGCTCGAAGAAGTCGCCCCAGAACAGGTCGAGATCGTCGTCGCCGTCGTGATCGGCCAGCGCCATCGTGTTGGCGCCGTGCAGGCTCGGGCCCGGTGCGAAGGGCATCGGCGGTCCGACCTGTTGCCCCACGATCCGAATCCCCTCGAATTCGTTCGCCACCAGGCGGAACGCGGGCACGCGTCCAGACTCCGACGGCGCCGCCTCGTACCGCGCGACCGTGCCGTCCACTCGTCCGATCAGGAGGTCGGGGCGGCGGTTGCAGTCGAGATCGCCGAGTTGGGGAATGTTTTGCCGGTCGGAGAAGATCGGCGTGCCGTCGGTGTCCTTCAGGGTGTCGGCGGCGAGCACGAACTGGTAGGCACCCCGCTCGCCGTCGTTCCGAAAGTACTTGATGTAGCTGAACGGCTGCTCGGCGAGGAGATCGAGATCGCCGTCGGCGTCCACGTCGGCGAAGCGGTACCACTCGCCGACATCGAGGCCGGCGTACTTGGGCGTGCGGAAGAGGAACCGCGGCAGGCCGTCCCGCTCGCCATCCCGCTCGTAGAGCGCGACGCTCCCGGTTACCTCCTGCACGAAGAGATCGAGATCGCCGTCTGCGTCGGCATCCACCAGTTGCGGGCGCGGGGCGTTGAACCCGCCCACGAACGGGAGCTCCAGCGCCCGGCCGGCGCCGTCCGCCACCGGGAACGGCAGAATCACCGATTGGAACGCGGGTCCTTGCGCCGTGGGAGGCGTGCCGGGCGAGGGGCTTCCCGCGCACGCCGCCGCGGCGGCGCAGAGGAGGAGCGACGAGCGGCGCGGCGTCAGCTGCAGGGCCTGGGCGCGTCCGTGGTGCCGGGCCGCGCGGGGGTCATGCCCAAGCCGGCCGCGTAATGCCCGACGCTCAACACGGTGTCCACGGCGCGGGTCTCGACGCAGATGGCGACCACTGTCCCGGTCCCGGTCGGCCGGCCGCCGGCGTGGTCATGGACGCCGCCGAGCTGATGGCGATTGCCCACGAAGACCCGCGACCCGTCGGGCGAGAG
>CAYPAE010000253.1:0-4187 GCA_964408595.1 uncultured Gemmatimonadaceae bacterium
GTAGCTCAGGTTCGGGGCCAGCCAGCGCTCGGTCTCTGTCACGCTCAACCCCTTCCGCTTCGCGTAGTCCTCTACCTGGTCGCGGTCGATCTTGCCGACCCCGAAGTAGCGCGCATCCGGGTGCCAGAAGTAGTACCCGCTGACCGCAGCCGTCGGCGTCATGGCGTAGTTCTCGGTCAGCGAGATGCCTGCCTGGCGCTCGACCTCCAGCAGATCGAAGAGCGTGCCCTTCTCGGTGTGATCGGGGCAGGCGGGATAGCCGGGCGCGGGCCGGATTCCCTGGTACGCCTCCCGGATGATCTCGGCGTTCTCCAGCTGCTCCGCGCCAGCGTAGCCCCAGAACTCCCGGCGCACCCGCTCGTGCAGCCGCTCGGCGAACGCCTCGGCCAGGCGGTCCGCCAGCGCCTTGGCCAGGATCGCGTTGTAGTCGTCGTGCTTGGCCTCGAACTCCGCCACCACCGCGTCGAGGCCGACCCCCGCCGTCACCGCGAACGCGCCGACGTGATCGGCGACGCCGCTGCCCCGCGGCGCGACGTAGTCCGCGAGGGCCAGATTGGGACGGCCCGGCGGCTTCGCCATCTGCTGCCGCAGGGTGTGGATCACCGCGATCGGCTCCGACCGGTCAGCGGCGTGATAGAGCTCGATGTCGTCGCCCACCGCGGCGGCGGGGAAGAGGCCGAAGACCCCCCGCGCGCGGAGCAGGCGCTCGCGCACGATCCGCCCGAGCAGCGCGCGCGCGTCCTCGAAGAGACTCCGCGCCGCCGGACCGACCCTGGGGTCCTCGAGGATCGCCGGGTAGTGGCCCGCCAGCTCCCAGGTGTGGAAGAACGGCGTCCAGTCGATCCGCTCCACCAGCTCGGCGAGCGGGTAGTCGTCGAGCCCCCTCACGCCGAGCACGCACGGGGCCGGTGGCGAGACCGCCGCCCAATCGATCGCCAGGCGGTTGCGGCGCGCCTCGGCCAGCGGGACTTGCCGCTCCGACGGTCCGCGGCCGGCGCGCTGCTCCCGGATCCCCTGGTACTGGGAGCGTACATCCTCGACGAAATCGGCGCGCAGGTCCGCGCTCAAAAGGTTGCTTGCCACGCCGACGGCCCGCGATGCGTCGAGCACGTGGACCGTGGGGCCATGGTAGTGCGGCTCGATCTTCACCGCCGTGTGTACCCGCGACGTCGTCGCCCCACCGATGAGAAGCGGCAGGGTGAACCCCTCGCGCTCCATCTCGCTCGCGACGAAGCTCATCTCCTCGAGCGACGGGGTGATGAGCCCGCTCAAGCCGATCAGGTCCACCCCCTCGCGACGCGCCGTCTCCAGAATCCGTGCCGAGGGGACCATCACGCCCAGATCGATCACCTCGTAGTTGTTGCATTGGAGCACGACGCCCACGATGTTCTTGCCGATGTCGTGCACGTCGCCCTTCACCGTCGCGAGGAGCACTTTGCCGTTGGTGCGGGCGCCCGCCGTCTCGTCGCGCTCGGCCTCGATGTACGGCACCAGGTGCGCCACCGCCTTCTTCATCACCCGCGCGCTCTTCACCACCTGCGGCAGGAACATCTTCCCGGCGCCGAAGAGATCGCCGACGATGTTCATCCCGGCCATCAGCGGCCCCTCGATCACTTCGATCGGGCGCGCGGCCTGGCGCCGGGCCTCCTCGGTGTCCTCCACGACGTAGTCCGCGATCCCTTCCACCAGCGCGTGCGCCAGCCGCTCCCCCACCGGCTTCTCGCGCCAGGAGAGGTCGGTCGTCCGGGTGGCGGCCTGTCCCTTCACCGAGTCGGCCACCTCGAGCAGGCGATCGGTCGCGTCGGGGCGCCGGTTCAGCACCACGTCCTCGACCCGCTCGAGCAGCTCCGGCGGGATGTCGGCGTAGATCGGCAGCGCGCCGGCGTTCACGATCCCCATGTCCATCCCGGCCTCGATGGCGTGGTAGAGAAAGACCGCGTGGATCGCCTCGCGGACCGGGTCGTTTCCCCGGAACGCGAAGGAGACGTTGCTCACCCCGCCGCTCACCTGGACCTGCGGCAGCTCCGCCTTGATCCGGCGGGTGGCCTCGATGTACGCGAGGGCGTAGTCGCCGTGCTCCTCGATGCCGGTCGCGATGGCGAAGATGTTCGGGTCGAGGATGATGTCCTCGGGCGGGAAGCCCACCCGCTCGGTGAGGATCCGGTACGCCCGCCGGCAGATGTCCACCTTGCGCTCGACGGTGTCCGCCTGGCCCCGCTCGTCGAAGGCCATCACGATCACCGCCGCGCCGTACCGCCGCACCAGCGTCGCCTGGCGGACGAACTCCTCCTCGCCCTCCTTGAGGCTGACCGAGTTGACCACGCCCTTTCCCTGGACGCACTTGAGCCCGGCCTCGATCACCGACCACTTGGACGAGTCGATGACCACCGGCACCCGGCTGATGTCGGGCTCGGACGCCATGAGCTGGAGGAACGTCTTCATGGCCCGCTGGGAGTCGAGCATCCCCTCGTCCAGGTTGACGTCGAGCATCTGGGCACCGCTCTCGACCTGCTGGCGGGCGATCTCCAGCCCCGCGTCGTACTCACCCGCGAGGACCAGCTTCGCGAACTTGCGCGAGCCGGTGACATTGGTCCGCTCGCCCACGTTCACGAAGATGCTCTCCGGGCCGACGGTAAGGGGTTCGAGGCCGCTGAGGCGGAGGCGGGGCAGCGGGGCGGCGGGGCGGCGGGGCGGCAGACCGCGGACCGCGTCGGCGAACGCCCGGATATGGGCGGGCGTGGTGCCGCAACAGCCTCCCACCAGGTTCACCAGGCCGTGCTCGGCGAACTCCCGCAGCACCTCCGCCATCTTCTCCGGGGTCTCGTCGTACTGGCCGAACTCGTTCGGAAGGCCGGCGTTCGGATGGGTGCTCACCAGCACCGGCGCGACCCGCGAGAGCTCCTGCACGTACTGCCGGAGAGCCGCGGGACCGAGCGCGCAGTTGAAGCCGACGCTGATCGGCCTGGCGTGGGCCACCGAGTTCCAGAACGCTTCGGTGGTCTGGCCCGAGAGAGTCCGGCCGGACGCGTCGGTGATCGTCCCGGAGATCATCACCGGCACTCTGGTTCGGAGCACGTCGAAGACCGACTCGACCGCGAAGATCGCCGCCTTGGCGTTGAGCGTGTCGAAGATGGTCTCGATGAGCAGCAGATCCGCCCCGCCGTCGAGCAGCCCCCGCGCGGCCTCGGTGTAGGTCGCCACCAGATCGTCGAACTCGATGTTCCGGAAACCGGGGTCGTTGACGTCGGGCGAGAGGGACGCCGTGCGGTTGGTGGGGCCGAGCACGCCCGCCACGTAGCGCGGGCTCTCGGGATCCTTGAGCTCGAACTCGTCGGCCACTCCCCGGGCGAGCGCCGCCGACGCGTGGTTGAGCTGGTAGACCAGCTCCTCGAGTCCGTAGTCCGCCTGCGAGCTCGCGGTGCTGGTGAACGAGTTGGTCTCGATGATGTCCGCGCCGGCGTCGAGATAGGCGGCGTGAATGGCGCGGATCACCTGGGGCTGGGTGATCGAGAGGAGGTCGCTGTTGCCCTTGAGCTCGCGGGGCCATCCCGCGAAGCGGTCGCCCCGGTAGTCCCGCTCCTCCAGACGGTAGGTCTGAATCATCGTCCCCATCGCCCCGTCGAGCAGCAGGATGCGGCGCGCCAGGAGCGGCTCGAGCAGGGCGAGCCGCTCGGCGCGGGTCCGGCCGGATCCGCTGCGGGAAGAAGCGGGTGACGAGGCGACCAGCAAGAGGGCCCTCCCTACGAAAAATCCCCGGGGCTAAAACGCCACGGGGCAAGCGTTTTAGCGGATTGTTTAACGTGGCCGCAAGCAGCGCAAATCGCCACGGATCTCAATTGTCGTCCTCCCTCAACCTAACGGGATTGGCACCGGCGACAAGTGGGATCAGACCCCCAGCCGCTGCGCCGCCTCCTCCGCCGAGACTCCGGTTACCGCCACCAGCTTGGTTCGCCCGCTTCGTCCCGATTCCAACTCCACGGCCGACCGGGACACCTTCAGCCGCCCGGCCAGGAAACGAACCAGCGCGTCGTTCGCCGTGCCGTCTACCGGCGGCGCGGTGAGTCGAATCCGGATCGCGTCCCCGGCCAGGCCGGCGACTTCCTCGCGCGACGCCCGGGGCTGGATCCGAAGTCGCAGCCTGACCCCGGTGGGAGTCGGTGAGATCGGCGGGAGTGATCTCACAACAT
>CAYPAE010000254.1:0-4180 GCA_964408595.1 uncultured Gemmatimonadaceae bacterium
CTCCAGCTCGCGCCCCTCGGGCCCGACGTGCGGGGCGTGGTGATCGCGATCAACGACGTGACCGATCTGTCGCGGGCGGAGCGGGTGCTGGCCTGGGGAGAGATGGCCCGGCAGGTGGCCCACGAGATCAAGAATCCGCTCACGCCGATGCGCCTGGGCCTGCAACACCTGAGGCGGGTATACCGCGACAGGCGGGGGGACTACGACCGGACGCTGGAGGAGACCGCGGAGCGGATGCTGGCGGAGATCGACCGGCTGGACACCATCGCCCGCGCCTTCAGCCGTTTCGCCGCCCCGGCCGGCGACGAGCAGCCGCTGGATCGGATCGATCTGAGCGTCGCGGTCGGCGAGGTAGTCCAGCTCTACCGGCTGGCCGAGGAAGGGTGCGACGTCGAGCTGGAGAGCGAGCCGCCGGCCTTCGGCGCCGCCCGCGCGGATGAGGTGAAGGAGGTCGTGGTGAACCTGCTGGAGAACGCGCGCAGCGCCGGGGCGAACCGAGTTCAGGTTCGAGTTCGGCAGGGGGAGATCAGGGTGTCGGATGACGGGTCGGGGATCCCACCGGATCTGCTGCCCCGGATCTTCGAGCCACGGTTCTCTACGACGACGAGTGGCTCGGGATTGGGGCTCGCAATCGTGAAGCGCCTGGTGGAGAGCTGGAACGGGCGGATCGAGGTGGAGAGCGAGGTGCGGTGGGGGACGACGATTACGGTGCGCTTGTCGATGTAGGCACTGGAGCACGACCTCTCGCGGTCTTATGGTGCACCCCACATCTCTGTCGGTTGCGAGACGGCTACTTCGCGAGGCAACGCCGCTAGCGCGACCTCCCCGCCGCCTGGGCGGCGACCGCCGTCGTGATCGTCTCCTGTTGCGATCGGGAGCTCCGGAGCAGCCGCAGCGCGGCCTGGAGCTGGCGATCGGCCTTGGCCTGCCGCCGCACCACCGACTCGGTCCCGAAGAGCTCGCGTGCGATCTCGTAGCCGAGCTGGTCGGCCACGTAGCCGGAAGCCTCTTCGTAGGTCTCCGGGCTGAGCGAGACGCCCTCCTCCAGCAGCCGGAGGTAGAGCCCTTCCCGCATTTCCGCCGTCACCTGGAACGCCTCGTCCGTCACGCTGCCGTCGGCGCGCAGCTCCGTCGCGTACGCGCTCAGCACCCGCCGGAAGCGCTCGAGATCGTCACCCAGTGCCGAGTAGAGCACCCGCTCCCCGTCGGTGCGCAGCGATGAGCGCACGGTGAGGTCGGGAAGGATGCCGCTCTGGTCCGGGATCGGCCGTCCCGCCTGAGTGCGGAAGACCTTGGGCTCGAGCGAAGGGGTCCGATTGCCGGCCGCGCCGATCGCCTGCGCCGGCGGCCGCTGGACCCAGCGGCCACTGGGAGTGAACCACTTGGCCGTGGTGAGCTTGAGCGCCACTTCCTCGCCGAGGGGGTAAGTGGTCTGGAGCACGCCCTTCCCGTAAGTCGGGGTGCCGACGATCGCGGCACGATCGTGATCCTGGAGCGCGCCCGCGATGACCTCGGCGGAGCTGGCCGTCCCCCGATTCACCAGCAGCACGAGCCGGATGCCGTTCCAGTCAGCCGACCCCTCCGCGAGGTAGGCGCGAGGGGTCTTGGCCGCGCGACCCTTGCTGACGGCGACGGTGTCACCCGGCTGGAGGAACAGTCCCGCCACCTTGACGCCCTCGCGGATCAGGCCGCCGGGGTTGGACCGCAGATCGAGCACGAGGGCCTTCATCCCATCTTTCTTCAGACGGTCCACGGCCACCTGAAGCTCGTCAGCAGCGCGCTCGCTCATTCGATGCAGCACCACGTAGCCCACACCGCCGTCGAGCAGGACTCCCGCCGACGCCGCCGGCACGTGGACAGCGGTCCGGGTGATTCGGCGTACCACCGGACGGTCGGAGCCAAGGGGACGCAGCACCACCGTCACGGTCGGCCTGGTTCCGCGGCGGAGCGCGTCTTCTACCTTGGAGCTGCCCCAGTCGTCGGTGCTCTTGCCGTCGATACTCAGCACTTCATCCCCGGGTCCCACGCCGGTCCTCTCGCCCCATCCGGAGCCCGATTCCGTGGGCCCGTCCTGGACGCCCAGGTCCAGACGGTTCCCGCTCATCTGGCGCTGGTACTCCCGATAGTTCTCGCGTACCAGCAGCTCGGCGTAGGGATCGTTGAGGGAGGTCACCAGGGCCGCGCCGGCGCGCTGGTAGAGATCCCCTTCGCCCAATGAGTCGATGTAGTGGCGGTGGATGGCCCCGACGACGTTCTCGAAGAGCCGGGCCTGCTGGTACACGCTTCCCTCGGCGGACGGCTTGGCTCGGGTGAGCCACGCGCCGCTGAGGAAGGAGATCGCCACGACCGATGTCAGCGCGACCCAGCGCGCCCGAGGGAAAGACTTCATCGCCACTGGCTCCCGCAGATTGCGAGGCGGACTGCCCGATGCAATCTCTGGAGAAGGGGTGGAACGGTGGAACAAACCGCCAAAACTTGCAGCAAAAGGGAGGCCGCGCGGGGCCGCTTCAGCGACCCTCAGGGTTGAGCGGATCAGCGGTGAGGCTGGAGTCCCGCCACGTCTTGAGCGAGGCGAGGTGGCAGGCCTGCACGAACTTCTCGGGCGGATGCGAGCCCCGCTGGAGGAGGGCGTGGAGCATCTCGTGGCGGACCAGCCATTCCTCACCGAGCGCATTGGCGGGGAGATAGACCCGGTTGCCCTTCCGCATCCACCAGCCGTGCGCGACGTCGGTGCCGAGCGAGATGGCGCCGGAGGGGGAGTCCACGGCGTAAAAGGTCACCTGCGACATGTCACCACGGAGCCCGGAGCACTCCTCGGTCTTGGTCCACCACGCCTGATACAGCTCCAACGTCGGGACGGCCCAGGCACGCTCGACCGGCGCGACGGGGGCCGCACCAGCCTTGGGCATGGCGCAGGCTGCGACGAGGAACGAGAAGAAGTACCAGCGGGCAAGACGCATCATCGGGCTCCAAGCGGTTTCTGCGGTCTTAGGGTCCTTACCTCTGCACCGCCGGTACCCATCCGGCGGCCCATCACTCCTACCTTGGCGGCACCTTCACTGGCGACCGGCCATGCTTTCGCGCATCCGATCTGCCGCCGTACTGGGTATCGACGCGTTCCTGGTCGAGGTTGAGGTCGATATCAGCAACGGCCTGCCGTCGTTCTCTACCGTGGGTCTGCCGAACGGGGCGGTGAAGGAGGGGCGGGAGCGGGTCTCCGCGGCCCTTGCCAACGCCGGCTTTCAGTTTCCCCTCAGGCGGATCACGGTGAATCTGGCTCCCGCGGACATACGCAAGGATGGTTCCGCGCTGGATCTGCCGATCGCCCTGGGGCTGCTGGTGGCCAGCGGCCAGCTCCCTGAGGCTAACCTCAGTCGTACCATGGTCCTGGGAGAGGTCGGCCTGGAGGGCGACCTCCGGCCCATTCGGGGTGCCCTGTCCATCGCTCTCGCCGCCCGGGCCTCCGGATGTACCACATTGCTACTCCCGGCGGACAATTTGTCCGAAGCCGGGGTCGTTCAGGATCTGGAGGTGCGGGGCGCCAGGACCCTCGCGGAGGTATGTGCCCACCTTACGGGAGCGCAGCCTATCGCCGCCACCCACGTCAATTTGAATGCCGTGATGTCGGAGCCGGTTCCGGACGCCGTAGACTTCGCCGATGTCCGCAGCCAGTCGGCCGCGAAGCGCGCCCTCGAAGTGGCCGCGGCCGGCGCCCACAACATCTTGATGATCGGGCCGCCGGGAGCGGGGAAGACCATGCTCGCCCGGCGTCTTCCCACCATTCTGCCGTCCATGACTCTGGAGGAGGCGCTGGAGACCACCCGGATCCACAGCGTCGCGGGCCTGCTTGCCCCCGGCCAGTCGCTCTGTGCGGCGCGGCCCTTCCGGGCGCCCCACCACACCGTCAGCGACGCCGGCCTGATCGGCGGCGGATCGTCACCTCGGCCGGGCGAGGTCAGCCTCGCGCACGGCGGAGTCCTGTTCCTCGACGAGCTGCCGGAATTCCGGCGGAACGTGCTGGAGGTGCTGCGCCAACCGTTGGAGGACGGGACGGTCACCCTGAGCCGGGCGGCGATGAGCCTGACCTATCCCGCGCGCGTGATGCTGGCCGCGGCGATGAACCCGTGTCCCTGCGGCTATCTCGGTGATCCGGTCCACCCGTGCCGCTGTGGACCGATGG
>CAYPAE010000255.1:0-1793 GCA_964408595.1 uncultured Gemmatimonadaceae bacterium
CAGCCGTGACGTTGGCGGGCGCGGCTCGGTGCCGGCGCCGACGATGTCGACGGCGCGCCCGACACCGCGGACGGCCCCGCCGCTCAGAGCGATCCCCTCGCGCCCGCTGGTCGGCGACAGCAAGCCGGCGGGGCGCCGGCGGACCGAGCCGGTCGCCCCGGAGACGGCACCAAAGGGACTGAGGCCGGCCGAAGGCAACCGGCGGCCCGAGCCGCCGGCGAAGCCGCGGCAGGAGCCCCAGAGCACCGGGGAGCCCGAGCTGCGCCGACGGAAGCCATGACCGGCGGATGACCCGACCCATCCCCTTCCTGTTCGCACTCCTGGTTGGCCAACCGCTCAACGCCCAGGCACCGGGACCCCTCGACGGGGCGGCGGAAACGATCACCGCACATGATCTGCGCGGGAAGATCGAGATCCTCGCCCACGACTCGATGATGGGCCGCGACACGCCGAGTCCGGGTTTGGAGCGCGCGGCGGCGTACGTCGTCGAGGAGTTCCGGAGGCTCGGGCTCCGGCCGGCCGGCGAGCACGGGACCTACGTGCAGCGGTTCGGGGTGTCGCGGTGGACGGTGGACACCGCCGCCTCGTCGCTCGAGCTGGCGGCCCGCGGAGCCCGGGCCAGAGCGGCGTTCGGCAGCGAGGTGCGGGTGATCGGCGGTGAGGTCTCCGGGAAGCCGATCGGCGGTGGTGCGGTCCTCGTCGCCGGCCCGCTCACCACCGCGCTGGCGGCGAGCCCCGGGCTACGCGGCCGCATCGTGTTCCTGGCGCCCGATTTCAAGCGGCCGCTGCCCTTCGACCTCGGCGACCGGGTGGACCAGATCGCCGCCGTCGCGCGCGCGGTGATCCTGCTCTCCAACCGCGACTCCTCCACGTTCACCCGCCGGATCGACGCCTCCCTGGAGCCGCGGCTGACGCCCGATTTTCGCGACGGGCAAGGCGGCGCGCCGGTGGTCGAGCTGCACGAGAGCGCGCTGGGTGCGATCGCCTCCGCCGCCGCGCTCGACCTGCCCCGTCTCCGCGCGTTGGAAACGGCGGTGGTGCGGGAGGTACCGGGGCTTCGGGTGGACCTTCGAATCGTGCGTCACTATCTCGAGAGGGCGGCGGCGCCGAACCTCGCGGCGGTGCTCGAGGGACGAGACCACCGCCTGCGGGGGGAGTATGTGGCGATCTCCGCCCATCTCGACCACGTCGGCGTGCGGCCGGGCAGGGCCGACAGCATCTTCAACGGGGCCGACGACAACGCCTCCGGCGTGGCCGGGCTCTTGGAGATGGCCGAGGCGTTCAGCCAGCGGGAGGCGCGGCCCGCCCGGTCCCTGCTGTTCCTGCTCCCGAGCGGCGAGGAGAAGGGGCTCTGGGGCAGCGGGTATTACGTCCAGCACCCGACGGTGCCGCTGCGCGACATCGTGGCCGACCTCAACCTGGATCTCATCGGGCGGAACTGGGGCGACTCGGTGATCGTCACCGGCCCTGACATGTCCACCCTGGGCGAGACGCTCCGCCGGGTGAGTGCCGCGCGCCCCGAGCTCCGCATGGCGCCACTGGCGGACCGCTGGCCGGAGGAACGGATCTTCTACCGGTCCGACCACTACAGCTTCGCCGTGAAAGGCGTACCCGTGCTCTTCTTCACCAGCGGCACGCACGCCGACTATCACCAGCCCACCGACGCGGCGGACCGGATCGACACCGAGAAGGCCTCGCGCCTGGTCCGCCTGGTGTTCCATGTAAGCGCCGCGGTGGCCAACGCGGCCGAGCGTCCTCGGTGGACCCCCGGAAGCCGGAGACGGCTGGTGGAG
>CAYPAE010000255.1:1893-4159 GCA_964408595.1 uncultured Gemmatimonadaceae bacterium
GCTCGCCGCCGGTCCGCTCGCCGCGCAGGCCGCCGAGCCGGCGGGGCCGGCCGCCGACGCGGCCGGGACCATCACACCGTCCGACGTCGCCAGTCGGGTCGGGATCCTCGCGCACGACTCCATGCTCGGCCGCGACACACCGAGCCGGGGCCTCGAGCTCACGGCTCACTACGTGGCCGACCAGTTCCGCCGGTTCGGCCTCCGGCCGGGCGGAGAGAACGGCACCTGGCTCCAGCGATACCCCATCACCCGCCGGCGCCTCGATCTGGCGAGCTCGCGGCTCGTGCTCCAGGGGGGAGGGATCTCCGTCACCGCCCCGCTCGACCGCGCGGCTCGTTTCATCACGGGCGACGTTCCGCCGGAGCCGGTCGGCGGACCCGCCGTGCTGGTGGGCGGCGCGGTCACGCCCGAAGCGGTCTCCCGGATGAAGCTCCGGGGCAAGGTCGTGCTCTACGTGCACGACTACTCGAAGCCGATACCCGGCAATGCGACGCAGGTGGCCCGCGCGATCCGGCTGAGCCAGCCGAAGGCGATCGTGGCGATCTCCAACCTCGACTCCGCCGCCTTCGCGGCGCGGGTCCCCAAGGCGGCGCCCAGTAGGTTCGGCATGGACCTGCGGCTGAACTCGCCGCCGTCGGTCGAGGTCAGCGAAGCAGTGGTCGCGCCGGTGTTGCGGGCCGCGCGGGTGAACCTGGCGGAGGTGAGGCGGTCCGTGGGCCCCGTGGCACGTGAGCTGCCCGGGATCACCGCGAAGGTGGACCTGAAGGAGACGATCACCGACTCGCTCAGCGCTCCCAACACGATCGGGATCGTCGAGGGAAGCGATCCCGCGCTGCGCGACGAGTACCTCGTGTTCTCCGCGCACATGGATCACATCGGGGTCACCCCGGGCCCGCTCGACAGCATCAACAACGGGGCGGACGACAACGCGTCGGGCACCGCGGGAGTGATCGAGCTGGCGGAGGCGTTCAGCCGGCCCGGAGCGAGGCCCAAGCGGTCCATCATTTTCCTGACGGTGAGCGGCGAGGAAAAGGGGCTGTGGGGAAGCCGCTATTTCAGCGAGCATCCCACGGTGCCGCTGGGGCAAATGGTCGCGGACATCAATCTCGACATGCTGGGCCGCAACTGGGCCGACACCATCGTGGCGATCGGCAAGGAGCACTCCGACCTCGGCGCCACCCTCGAGCGGGTGAACGCGGCCCACCCCGAGCTCCGGATGGCCGCGATCGACGACCGCTGGCCCGAGGAGCGGTTCTACTTCCGGTCCGACCACTACAACTTTGCCCGCAATGGCGTGCCCGCCCTCTTCTTCTTCAACGGCGTGCACCTGGACTATCACCGGGTGACCGACTCGCCGGAGAAGATCAACAGCGAGAAGGAGTCACGGATCCTGAGGTTGCTCTACTACCTGGGCTTGGAAATCGGAAACGCCGCCGAGCGGCCGAAATGGGAACCCGAGAGCGAGCGGTTGATCGTGGAGGAGTAGCGGGGCTTACCCCTCCGGCGCGGCCCCGCTGCCGCGCCGTCCCGCTGCCCCGCGCGTCAGCACCACCCCCCCGACGATCAGCACCGCGCCCACTGCCTGGAGCGGCCTCGGCCGCTCGCCCAGGAACGCCGCCGCCGTGGCGACCGCGATCAGCGGCGTGAGGCACATGTAGATCACCGTGCGGCTCGGCCCGACGACCTTCACGCTGTGGTTCCAGATCACATAGGCCACCAGGAGCGAGAGGAAGGTGGCGTACCCGAACGCCGACCAGCCCTGCCATCCGACCGCGCTCCAGTCCATCCCGAGCATCTCCGGCAGGCCGGCGAGCACGAGCCCCGGCGCCCCGGCGAGCGTGGTGACCATGGTGACCCGAAGGGGCGAGACCTCCGGAGGCACCACCCGTAGTCCCAGCGTGTAGCCGGCCCAGCAGATCACGGCGCCCAGGGTCAGCAGGTCGCCCGCCATCGTCGCGCCGCTGAAGCCGGCGCCGCGCGCGGCGACCACGAGCACCACGCCCACGCTCGCCACCAGCACGCCCCCCAGGATCTTGGGCCGCAGCGGCTCGAAGCCCAGCGCCAGGGCGAGGAACGCCACGATCGAGGGCATTGCGGCGAGGATGATCGCGCTGTTGGACGCGGTGGTGCGGGCGAGCCCGGAGATGAATCCGAGCTGGTAGAGAGTGTTTCCCACGACTCCGAGCACGATCAACCGGGTGAGGACACCGCGAGGGAGCGGCTCCGACCCCTCCAGCCGCCACACCAGCGGGACCAGCAGGAGACT
>CAYPAE010000256.1:0-4136 GCA_964408595.1 uncultured Gemmatimonadaceae bacterium
GTCGAATCCGCGGCGCTGTCGTACTTTACCCGCACTTTCTTGTGCGGTTTCACCGTGGGTGTGCCGGGAGAAACAACCTCCAATGGCGCTACAACACTTGTCGCATTCTGAGCGCAAACAGGCGTGAATGCGACACCCGCGGCCAGGCACACGAGCAGACCGACGGTCCATCGCACCGACATGCGACACTCCGCGTTGGCGTTCCCTAGCGGTTCTTTCCGGGAGGAGGTCTGGACGGTGCCCTCGCCGCTGCAAGGCCCGTGCGGGTGCTACGGGGAGGGGCTCAGCGCATCCAATTCACGAAAAAGGTGATGATGATGGCGTTGGCGAAATCGATGAAGAACGCTCCCACCAGCGGCACCACCAGGAACGCCCGCGGCGCCGGCCCGTACTTGGTGACCAGCGCCCGCATGTTGGCGACCGCGTTGGCCGTGGTGCCGAGCGCGAAGCCGACGAACCCGCTCGCCATCACCGCGGAGTCGTAGTCCCGTCCCATCAGGCGGAACGACGCGGTGAGGGCGAAGAGTGCGATGACGACGACCTGCGCCGCGAGGATGACGAAGAGCGGCAGCGCCTGACCCGCCAGTTGCCACAGCTTGAGATCCATCAGCGCGACGACCAGGAAGATGTTGAGCGCGAACCCGCCCACGAAGTCCATCGCCGCCGGATCGATCTTGAGCCAGCCGGTGGCGTCGTCCAGGTTCCGGAGCCCCGACGCGACCATCATGGCGCCGATGTACGCCGGCAGCGTCCATCCCAGGTCCTTGAACCAGGCGCTGAGAATGCTGCCCAGGCCCATCGCCACCGCGAGGACGATCAGGTTCATGATGAGCGGCGCGTCCTCCCGGTCCGGCTCCACCACGATCGCGTGCGGCTTCACCACCTCCTCGCTCCCTCGGGCGCCCGGTGTGCCTGAGGGCGTGAGGCGGAACTTGCGGATCAGCCAGGTGCCGATCGGCGTGCCGGTCAGTCCGCCGCAGACGATGCCGAACGTCGCCGAGGTGAGCGCCAGCGTGCCGGCGCCGACCAGCCCCGCCTCCTCCAGCAGCGGCGCGAACGCGAGCCCGGTCGCCGGCCCGCCCACCAGGGTCACCGAGCCCGCCATCACGCCCAGCAGCGGATGCTGGCCGAACCCGCGGGCGATGGCGATCCCGAGGAAGTTCTGCACCAAGCAGAAGGCGGTGGCGAAGAGGAGGAAGACCACCACCTGCATGCCGCCGGCCCGGAGCAGCGCGAGGCTCGCGCCCATCCCGATGGTGCTGAAGAAGGCGACGCTCAGCACCGGCTGCGCCGCGGTGTCGAGCTGCACGCTGAGGAACCGGTCCCGGCCCACCAGGACCAGGAGCGCGAAGAGCAACCCGCCCACCACCGCGGCCGGAATGTTCAGCCGGTCGAGCCAGGCGATTCGCTGGCGCAGCTGGAGCCCCACGAAGTAGAGCACGGCCGCGAGGCTCAGGGTCTGCAGGAGATCCAGCTTCAAGGTGAGCACGCTAGACGGATCCCTCGCCGTTACGCCGGCACGCTCGAGCCACGCTTCCGGTCCACGAACGCGGCGACGTCGCGGAGGGTCACCGTCCACTGGGAGATGCGCAGTCCCTCGTCCGACACCTCCTGGCGCGGCCCGAGGTGGAGCTCGGGACGCTCCAGATCGAACGGGCCGCCCAGCTGCTCCGCGAGGAACAGCCGCTCCTGCACCAGGACGCGGTCGCCGTCGCGCCACGCCGGCCAGCCCATGTGGTACGGGGCGGTGGGATGCACCATGTGGGTCAGGAACACCACGGCAGGCGCGCCGGCGACCAGGCGCTCCGCCGCGTCGAGCCACTGCGCCACGTAGTCGCCCGGAGCCCAGTCGTAGAGCGGCACCTGGAACTCGTCCTGGAACTCTCCCAACGTGATGCGCCCCCAGCTGAAGAGGCGCTCGCCCTCGCCCTCCGGGCGTCCGAGCAACTCGAGATCGAACATCATCCGCCTTGTCGTCTGACGATCCCGATAGTAGACGTCTTGTCGCCCCGCGCAACCCGGGGAACCACGGGCAGGCGGTCGGTGCCGCCACCGGGCCCGGCTCCGGGTTCCCCCCGTCCCCGAATCAGGTTTACATACCAGCTTGGAGTCGCACGCCCTGTGATGCGAGGTGCGGTATGGCCGAGGCGAAGACCGCGAAGAAGCCGCGCCGCTCCCGGAAGAAGCCGGAGGCGGCTCCACGGTCGCGCGGAGTCGCGGCCGACGCGCTGGGGAGCGGGACTCCGCCGGCCGCGGTCACCCGACTCGCGGAGGCGATCGAGGCCGACGGCGGCTCCGTTCTGGCGCGGTACCGCGACCCGCTCGGCGGAAGCTGGCAGATCCTCGCCGGGCTGCCGATTGACCGGGTCGAGCCCACGCCCTATCAGCGCGACCTCTCCGCAGCCCACGTCACCCGGCTCTCCTCCGCCATCGACAAGCTCGGCCGCTACCTCGACCCGGTCGTGGCGGTGCGCACCGAGGACGGCCGCTACTGGACGCCGAACGGCAACCACCGGCTGGCCGCGCTCCGCGCGCTCGGCGCACGGTCGGTGGTCGCCATCGTGGTGCCCGAGATCGAGGTGGCGCACCGGATCCTGCTGCTCAACACCGAGAAAGCGCACAATCTGAGGGAGCGCGCCCTCGAGGTCATCCGCCTGGCCCAGAATCTCGCCCAGCTCGACGACCGCCCGGAGAAGGAGTTCGAGAGCGAGTTCGAGGAGCCGGCGCTGCTCACCATCGGGCTCTGCTACCAGGAGAATGGACGCTTCGCCGGCGGTGCGTACCACCCCGTGCTCAAGCGGATCGAGAAGTTCCTCGGCTCGGCGCTGCCCAAGGCGCTCGAGATGCGGCGGGAGCGCGCCGCCCGGGTGCTGGAGCTCGACGAGGCGGTGACCGCGGCGGTGTCGGAGCTCAAGGCGAAGGGCTTCGAGAGCCCTTACCTTCGGGCATTCGTGGTCGCCCGGATCAACCCGCTCCGCTTCAAGCGGGGCGCGCAGGCGGACTTCGACGAGACGATCGACAAGATGCTCGCCGGCGCTCGGCGGTTCGACTCGACCCGGATCCGTGCGGATCAGGTCGCGCGGACCGGCGGCGCGCCGGAAGAGTAGACCATCAACAGCGGAGGCGGGGGCATGAGACAGTGGAAGATGGGACGGGCCCGGGTGCTGCTCGGCGCGGCGGCCGCCCTTGCCGCGCTGGCGGCGTGCGGCGGAGGCCGGGACGCGGGCCAGGCGGCGGGTGGGGCCGACACGGCCGCCGCAGCGGAAAGCGCGCCGTTGTCTGCCGCGATCGCACACACCGTGGACAACTTGGAGGCCCCCGAGGCCGTGCGATTCGATCCGGAGCTCGGGGTCTATTTCGTGTCCAACATCAACGGCAGCCCGCTCGGCAAGGACGGGAACGGCTACATCAGCCGGCTGACCCGCGACGGCAAGGTGGACTCGCTCAAGTTCATCGCGGGGGGACGAGGTGGCGCCAAGCTCGACGCGCCGAAGGGAATCGCGATCCAGGGCGACACGCTCTGGGTGGCCGATATCGATGCCGCCCGCGCCTTCGACAAGCGGACCGGCAAGCCGATCGCGTCAGTGAGCCTCGCCGGAAAGGCGAAGTTCCTCAATGATGCCGCCGTGGGACCGGACGGAGCGATCTACTTCACCGACACCGGGTTCGCCGATGACGGGAAGGGCGGGATGGGCCACCCCGGACCCGACCGCGTCTTCCGGATCGAGGGCCGCAAGGCCAGCGTCGCGCTCGAGTTCAAGGACAAGCCCGGCCCCAACGGGATCACCTGGGACTCGGCGGCCTCGAGGTTCGTCATCGTGCCGTTCCAGGGGACGTCGATCTACCACTGGGCCCCAGGGGACTCGGCGCCGACCGTCGCCGCCCAAGGCCCGGGCATGATGGACGGGATCGAGGCGCTGGGTGACGGCCGCTTCGTGGTCTCGACCTGGACCGACTCGAGCCTCTTCGTCCTCGACGGCGACAAGATCACCAAGCTGGTGGGCGGGCTCCCCGGAGCCGCGGACATCGCGCTGGATCGCGAGCGCGGCCGGATCGCCGTGCCGCTCCTGACGGAGAACCGGCTCGAGTTCGTGGACCTCCAGCAATGAGAGCTCTCTCCTACCTGGCAGTCGCCG
>CAYPAE010000257.1:0-4132 GCA_964408595.1 uncultured Gemmatimonadaceae bacterium
GCTGCCCCGCTGCCCCGCTGCCCCGCTGCCCCGCTGCCCCTCACGCATTCCGATCCAGGCACCCCACCGAATTCGGGTTGTTCTGCACTTCCTGTGGCAGCGGCATGTTCACCTCCGGCCCGTACACGCCGCCCTTGAGGTACGGGCCGACGGGGAAGACGGTCTCGGAGTCGCGGCCGTACTGCCGGATCAGCCGGCGCATGTCGCCCAGCCGGTGACCGGTGGCGAAGAGCCAGAACGCCCGCTCGCTGAAGAGCAGATCGGTCGCGGCGACGGCGTCCGCGGGCTGGGCGAGCGGGGCGAGCCCCTGGGCCGCGCGGAGACCGTTGAGGGTCGTCGTCATGCCCGCGAAGTCCGCCAGGCGGAGCTGGGCCTCGGCCTCGATCAGCCGGGCCTCGAGCCCGTCGGCGATGATCATCGGCGCGGCGAACTCGTTGTATTTGAGCAGGGTGAACTGCGGGGTGGTCCCGTCGAGACCCGCGGTCTCCTCGTCCTGGAAGGGAACCCGCTCGTCCTCGGCGGTGCGGAAGGGGAGGCCGTTCCCGCCCTCCAGATCCGACAGCGACCAGAGGAACCCGATGCCATAGGCGTAGACCGCGTTCTGGAGCCGCACAGGTGCGTCTGCGTGCTCGGTGACATACTGGAACTCGGTCGGCACGCCGGCGACCGCGGCGACGGCCCCCGCCGGGTCGTCGAGATTGAGCAGCGCGCGGGCCTTGCCGACGGAGGCCAGGTTGAAGATCTCCTGCGACTCCTCCGCCACGGTGCCGGGCTCCGCCAGCGACGCATCGAACCGGGCAATTGCGCCCTGAAAGATCTCGGCCGTGGTCTGCGGCGGGCCGTAGGTCACCGTGTCGCCGGCGAGCGTGCTGAACGCCACGCCGGAGCAGAAGGCCTCGCCCAGGTAGAGGTAGCTGAACGCCGCGAGGCTCAACATCTCGCCGATCCCCGGATCCTCGTCGGGGGCGGCGCCGAACTCGCGAAGCGCTTCGGCCGCGGTCTCCGCGGCGGACCGGGCGCGATGGACGTTGTGGTAGTAGGCGAACAGCGACGTGTTGTTGTCGAACATCCGCCGCTGATCGATCTCCTGCTCGGTGGGCGGAGTCGTCGAGAGGACGAACTCGTCGGCCATGAGCCCGCTGAGGAGCACGTGCCCCTCGGTGATGCCTTCGGCGATGTCCCCGTCGCCGTCGTGCGCCAGCGCGAAGTCGGAAATGGCGCCCACTCGCAGCGCCTGCGCCCCGGCCGGGGTGGTCACGTCGCCCGGCTCCACGATGTCGGGCTGGTTGGTGTCGAGCAGGCCGCAGCCGGCGAGCATCGCTGCCAGGACGGCGGTCACGATCGGCTTCACGGAGAGTCGCTCCTTCGCTTCGCGCAGGCTGACAAGGGAGAGGTGCCGGGCGGCGGTCGGTGGGTTCGATGACATGGTCGCGTCGCCCCTTCTCAGAAGCCGACGTTGAGCCGCGCGGTCCAGTACCGCACCTGCGGCTGCGACTCGAAGTCGCTGTTCGAGAAGTTCGACTGGGCGAAGGCATTCACCTCGGGATCCACGCCGGTGTAGTCGGTGATGGTCCAGAGGTTGCGCCCGGCCAGCGTCAGACTCAGCCGGCTCGCCCGGAAGCGGCGGGCCCACGCGTCGGGCGCGAAGATGGTGAGGGACAGCTCGCGCATCTTGATGAACCAGGCCGGCTCGTAGTAGCCCCACTCGGTGGCCTCGTTGGTGACCGCCTGGGCATTGGCCTGCTCCTCCAGGGGCGCGGTGCGATCCACCAGCCCGCGGCAATTGAGGACCGGGGTGCAGCGGAACGACTCGATCGCGTTGTCGATGTAGTGGCCCCCGCGGTAGTCGAACTGGGTGCCCACCCTGACCATGCCGTCGAACAGGGTGAGGGCGCTGTTGAGGGACGCCTCCTTGTTGGGCATCGAGCGGCCGCGGAAGACGACCTCGTCGCCCACCGTCACCTCGTCGGCGGCGATGATGCCGTCTCCGTTCGCGTCGTCGAAGCCGGTGACGGGCCGCGCCCAGTAGCCGCCGAGGGGATAGCCCTCCACGTGCCGCTGCTGGCCGAAGCCGAAGATGATCGGCTCGACGCCCTCGCCCAGCTCGACGAGGTTGTTGTCGTACACCGACCCGCTGAGTGACAGGTCCCACGCGACGCTGCGGGCGTCAATCAGCCGGGCGTTGATCGCCAGCTCGGCGCCGTAGTTCTTGAGCTCGCCGAGGTTGAAGAACTGGGTCTCGGATGCGCCCAGGTCCGGCGAGACGTTCCGCTGGATCAGCGCATCCTTGGTCTTCTTGTTGAAGTAGGTGAACTCCACGCTCAGTCGGTCCTGCAGCAGCGAGGCGTCGAGGCCGACCTCGATCTCACGACTCCGCTCGGGCTTGAGGCCCGAGTTGCCGAGGTTGGCGAAGGTCACCCCCGTCAGCGCTTCGCCGCCGCGCTTGCCGGCGATGGGGCTGTAGTAGCGGAGGGCGTCGGTGGTGCCCGGCTGCTGGCCCGACACACCGAGCGCGGCGCGCAGGCGCAGCGTGCTGAGCCAGGAGCGCTCGCCGAAGAACGGCTCGTCGGAGAGCAGCCAGGAGACGCTCGCCTTGGGATACATGGTGGCATTGAAGTTCCGGCCGAACGCGCTGTTGTCGTCGAAGCGAAGGGCGCCGGTCACGAACAGGCGCTCCTTGATCCCGAGCTCCTGCTCGACGTAGGTGCCGAGCGACCGCGACTCGACCGTCTCCTCGCGCGCCTCGGTCACGCCGGCGCCGGTGATCGTCTCGGAGCCGGCCGGCAGAATGCGGCCGGTCGCGAACGTGCCGGTCACCATGTCGCGGTAGAACTGGCCGCCGACCGAGGTCTTCGAGTTGAGGCTCGGGGTGAGCCGGAAGCGGGCGGTCGCGGCCAGGTCCACCGAGGTCTGGGTGGTGGTGAAGCGGTTGTCGGTCCGGGCGCCGAGACGGTTCTGGAGGTAGTCGGCCACCTGGCCGGTGGGGAAGAACTGGATGTCGGTCCGGCCGGTGACGTCGTAGCCCAGCGTGGTCCGCGTGGTGAGCCACGAGGCCGGCCGCCAGTTCCCGGTGAGCCCGCCGATGAACCGCTCCGTCGCCTGGCTGGCGAGCTCGGCGAACAGCTCCGCAGGCGTGAAGTACCAGCCCCGGTTGATGTCGAAGGGGACCCCGCTCGCCTCGCCGCTTCCGGTGATGGTGAGGAAGCTGTTGTCGTTCTCCACGAAGCGGGTATCGCTCGAGGTATAGCCGACGTTGGCCTGGAGGTCGGCGTTGGGGGAGACGTTGGCGCCGACGTTGGCGCGGAGGCTCACCCGCTCGAGGGTGTTGGGACGGAGCTGATTGTCGGGGACGAAACCGCGGTCCGCGCGGATCGAGTCCTCCTCGAACTTGGGCAGCCGGTAGACGCCGTCCTCGTCCTCGTAGTCCCCCGACAGGTAGTAGGTCAGCAGCTCGTTCCCGCCCGACACGTTGACACCGTACTGCTGGCGGAAGCCGGCCTTGAGCGGGCTGGTGAAGGGATCGTCCAACGGCGAGAACTGGCTCACCGAGTCCTGCGCACAGAACCCGTCGAGCTCGAACTGCAGGGTGCAGAACCCGTCGAAGTCGGGGTTGTCGGCGTCCCGGCCGTTGAAGTTGATCGGGTAAGTGTTGTGGTCGGTGACCGCGCCCATCTCGCTGTAGACGTTCCAGCGCGCCTTCCCCGCCCGGCCCCGCTTGGTGGTGATCCGGACGACCCCGTTCGAGGCCTGGATGCCGTAGAGCGTTGCCGCGGCGGGACCCTTCACGATCTCGATGGACTCGATGTCCTCGGGGTTCAGGTCGTTGATGCGCGACGGCCCCGCGCCCACCCCCTGGCCGAACCCGCCGATGTCGAGGCTGCTCGACGTGGCGTTGCTCTCCATCCGGATGCCGTCGATGTAGTACAGCGGCTCGTTAGAGAGGGAGACACTGTTGGAGCCGCGGATGCGGATGCGGGTGCCGGTGCCGGTGGTGCCGCCGCTCTTCTGCACCTGCACGCCGGCCGCGCGCCCGGAGAGGAGGTTGCCGAACTCGGCGATCGGCGACTCCTCCGTGACCCGGGCCGCGTCGATGGTGGAGACCGCGTTCGCCACCTCGAGCTTGCGCTGCTCG
>CAYPAE010000258.1:0-4114 GCA_964408595.1 uncultured Gemmatimonadaceae bacterium
GCGCGGATGAGCCTCGCGGTGCCCGAGCGATTCCAGGGGCTGGACCGCTTCGAGGCCCGCAAGCAGGTCGTGGCGGAGCTCGAGTCGCTCGGCCTGCTGGAGAAGGTCGAGAACCACCGCCACGCGGTCGGCCATTGCTATCGCTGCGGCACGGTGATCGAGCCGCGGCTCTCCGAGCAGTGGTTCGTGCGCATGGAGCCGCTCGCCCGCCCCGCGCTCGCGCGCTACCGCGACGGTACGATCCAGTTCATCCCCGAGCGCCGCGGCGACGATTACCAGCGCTGGCTCGAAGGGATCCGCGACTGGTGCATCTCGCGGCAGCTCTGGTGGGGCCACCGCATTCCGGTGTGGTACTGCCAGGACGAGCGCTGCGGCCGGGTCAGCGTGAGTCGCACCGACCTGACCGCCTGCCCGGGGTGCGGTGGCGCCGTGCGCCAGGACGAGGACGTGCTCGACACCTGGTTCTCGTCCTGGCTGGTTCCCTTCACCAGCCTGGGATGGCCCGAGCGCACCGACGATCTCGCCGCCTACTACCCGGGCCACACCCTGGTCTCCTCGCCCGACATCCTCTTCTTCTGGGTGGCGAGGATGATCATGTCCGGCCTGGAGTTCATGGGCCAGCCGCCGTACGCCCGGGTCTATCTCCACGGCGTCGTGCGCGACGCCCAGCATCGCAAGATGTCGAAATCGCTGGGGAACGGGATCGACCCGCTCGAGGTGGTGGAGCGCTACGGGGCCGACGCCCTGCGGTACTCACTGGTCTCGGGAATGTCGGTCGGCACCGACCTCATTCTCGACCCCAACGACCTCGAATCGTCGTTCGCTCCCGGCCGGAACTTCGCCAACAAGCTGTGGAATGCGGGCCGCTTCATCCTCTCGAACCTCTCGGGACCGGTGCGGCCCCTCGCCGGGCGCTCGCCGGACGTCGTGCGGCGCGAGGAGCTTACCCTCGCCGACCGCTGGATCATCGCCCGGTGCGAGACGACGGTGCGCGAGGCGACCGAGGCCTACGAGCGCTTCCGGCTCAACGAGGCGGCCGCGGCGGCCTACCGCTTCATCTGGAGCGACCTGGCCGACTGGTACATCGAGCAGATCAAGCCGCGCCTCTACGGTGATACCCCTGGTGGAGACGTCGCGCGCGCGGTGGCGACCCAGACCTTCGATGTGGCCTTGCGGCTGCTGCACCCGGTGATGCCGTTCGTCACCGAGACACTCTGGCGGCGGTTCCCGGGCCGGCCCGGGCACGCGTCGATCTCGATCGCGCCCTGGCCTCGGCCCGACCGGCGGGCGGAGGATCCCGAGGCCCTGCGCGAGTTCGGCCTGGTGCAGGAGGTCGTGGGAGCGATCCGCGCGATTCGTGCCGAGTACGGCGTGCAGCCCGGCCAGGCGGTTCGCGCGGTGGTGACGCGGTCCGATGCCGGCGACGGCGCCATCCGCCGCGAGCAGGCCACGGTGACCCGGTTGGCCAAGGTGTCGGAGCTGTCGTTCGGCGAGCCGCGCGAGCGGGTGGGCGGCCATGCCGTGCTCTCCGACGGCACCGCCGTCTTCGTACCCCTGGGCGACGCGATCGACGTCGATCGCGAGTGCGGCCGGCTCACCGCGGAGGCGCGGCGGTTGAGCCAATTGGTCGAGGCACAGGAGAAGAAGCTCGGCAACCAGCAGTTCGTCTCCCGGGCGCCGGCGGAGGTCGTGCAGCGCGAGCGGGAGAAGGCGTCCACCTGGCGGGAGCAGAGCGCAGTGCTCGCCCAGAAGCTGGAGCTTCTGGGCTGCGGCGGACAGACGGGCGCGCGGGCGCGCGGGCAGTAACGATATAGCATGCGAAACCTGCCCGCCTGCCCGCCGGCCCGCCTGTCCGCCTGGCTTCTACTTCTCGCCGCCTGCGCCCGCATCGAGCCGCCGCCGGGCGGCCCGCCCGACGCCGCGCCTCCCCAGCTCGTCCGGACGACCCCGGACTCGTTCGCGAGCATCCCCGATTTCGGCGGCGACGTCGAGTTTTTCTTCGACGAAGTCATCTCCGAGGGCTCCTCTCCCAACCAGGGCACCGGCAGCGGCGACATCGAGAAGCTCGTCATCCTGTCGCCCACGAAGAAAATTCCCGAGGTCCGGTGGCGGCGCAATCGCATCACGGTTCGGCCCGACGAGGGCTGGCAGAGTGACCGGGTCTACCGGGTGGAGCTGCTCCCCGGCGTCACCGACCTCCGGAGGAACCGCTCGGACCGCGGCGCGCTGGTCACCTTCAGCACCGGTGCACCCCGGCCCGAGACCACGATCAAGGGCACCGTGGTGGACTGGAGCTCGGGCCGTCCCGCCCCCGAGGCACTGGTCGTCGCCACGCAGCTGCCCGACAGCCTCCCCTATCGGGGCCTCGCCGATTCCTCGGGCCGCTTCAGTCTCGGGCCGCTCCCGGCCGGCGAGTACATCGTGAGCGGCGTGCTGGACGAGAACCGGAACCATCTGGACGACCTGCGCGAGGCGTTCGACAGCGTGCGGGTCCAGCGGGGGCGCGACACCACGCTCGAGTTGTGGGCGTTCGTGCACGACACGACCCGGCCCCGAATCCGCACCGTCACCCGGATCGACAGCGTGTCGGCCGCGGTCGAGTTCACCCAGCCGCTCGATCCGCGTCAGCGCCTGCAACCGTCTGCTGTGAGCGTCTCGCTGTTGCCCGATTCCACGCCGGTGCGGATCGCGTCGGTGCTGCCGCGGCCGGTGGACGACAGCGTCAACGCCAAGCGGCCGGCCGAGCCGGATTCCGCCCAGGCCGACACCACGGCGGCGAGGCAGCCTCCCGCGCCCGGCGCGCGGCCGCGCGTGCGGCGCGCGCCCCCTGAGAAGTTGACCAGCCGCCCGCCGCTCAGCGACCAGGTGGTGATCCGGCCGGTGGAGCCGTGGCGGCCAGGCGCGCGCTACACCGTCGAGATCCGCGGCGTCCGGAACGTGACCGGGGTCGCCGGCGACGCCGTCGGCGCGCTTGTCATCCCCGAGCCCGCGCCGCGCGATTCGCTCGCGGCCCCGTCCGACTCGCTGAAGCAGCGCCGCGACACCACTCGCGGCGCGGCCGACTCGGTGCCGCCGGCTCCCGCCAAGCCGGCCCCGACGAAGCCCAGACCGACCAAGCCGCGGCCCACCAAGCCCCAGTGAACGACCGGCGGCGCGACCTTCCCTCAGTGGACCGGCTGCTCCTCGAGCCGGAGATCCGGGAGCTGCTCCGCACCGCCCCGCGGATCGCGGTGGTGGACGCCGTGCGCGAATCGCTCGCCGCCGCGCGCACCGGCCGCGCCGGTGCTCCCGACAGTTGGGCGGCCGACGTTCGCGAGCGTCTCTCCGACCGCAGCCGGTCGAGCCTTCGCCCGGTCCTCAATGCCACCGGCGTGGTGCTGCACACCAACCTCGGCCGCGCGCCCCTCGCGCCCGCTGCGGTGGCCGCGATGACGGCGGTCGCGGCCGGGTACAGCAACCTGGAATTCGATCTCGACACGGGCACCCGGGGCAGCCGCAGCGACCACTGCCGCGAGCCCCTCCGCGCAATTACCGGGGCCGAGGACGCGCTGGCGGTGAACAATGCGGCGGGGGCGCTGCTCCTGGCATTGAGCGCGCTCGCGGCCGGACGGGACGTGCTCATCTCTCGCGGAGAGCTCATCGAGATCGGCGGGTCCTTCCGTATCCCGGACATTCTGGTCCGGAGTGGCGCCCGGCTCCGCGAGGTCGGTACCACCAACCGCACCCACCTCGACGACTACCGGAAGGCGCTCGACTCCGGAGTCGCCGCCGTGCTCACCGTGCATCGCTCCAACTTCGAGCAGCGGGGCTTCGTCGCCACCCCCGAGCCCGGCGAACTGGCGGCCCTCTGCCGCGAGGCGGGCGTGCCGCACCTGGTCGATGTGGGAAGCGGTCTGCTCGCCGATCTCACCGCCTGGGGACTGCGCGGCGAGCCGCGCGTAGGGGAGGCGCTGGCCTCCGGCGCCGACCTCGTGCTCTTCAGCGGCGACAAGCTGCTCGGCGGACCACAGGCGGGGTGCATCGTCGGGCGCCGGGCCGCGGTGGCCCTGTGCCGCGAGCATCCGATCGCCCGCGCCGTCCGGGCGGACAAGATGACCCTCGCCGGACTCGAGGC
>CAYPAE010000259.1:0-2660 GCA_964408595.1 uncultured Gemmatimonadaceae bacterium
GTGATCTCGAGCGCGCGCCGCACCGCGTCCACGATCTGCTGGATCGGCTCCTGGACCGCCTCACGGATCTCGGTCGAGTGCACCCGGACGGTCTTGGGGATGCCGGAGACGAGATCGCGCCCCTTCACTTCCATCTCCCGCTCGTCGCCGGTGGGCGCGGCGGAGCCGATCTTGATCTTGATCGCCTCCGCGGTCGGCTCGCCGACCAGCAGGTTGTAGTTCTTGCGCATGAACTGGACGATGGCCTGATCCAGCTCGTCGCCGCCGGTGCGGATCGAGGTGTCGGAGACGATGCCGGAGAGGGCGATGACCGCGATCTCCGTGGTGCCACCGCCGATGTCGATCACCATGTTGCCGGTCGGCGTCTCCACCGGCAGCCCCACCCCGATCGCGGCCGCCATCGGCTCGGCCACCATCAGCACCTGCTTGGCCCCGGCGGTCTGGGCCGAGTCACGCACGGCGCGGCGCTCGACCTCGGTGATGCCGGAGGGGACGCACACGATGACCTTCGGCTTCACCCGGAAGACGTGCTTGTCGATGATCGTCTTGAGGAAGTAGCGCAGCATCTTCTCGGTGACGTCGAAGTCGGCGATCACGCCGTCCTTGAGCGGCCGCACCGCGAGGATGCCGTCGGGCGTGCGGCCCAGCATGCGCTTCGCCTCGAGCCCGATGCCCTTGATCTTCCCGGTGGCCTTCTCGATGGCGACGACCGAGGGCTCGTTGAGCACGATGCCCTCGCCCTTGACGTATACCAGCGTGTTCGCGGTGCCGAGGTCGACCGCGATCTCGTTCGCGGGCAGCCACGACATGAAGTTCAGAGAAGGAAGCTTCATCGAGAAGATGTCGGAAGCATGGCTGACAAGGTAACGAATGGCCGTCTCCGCATTCAAGGGAGTGGTACGCGCCCGCTAGCGACCCGTGCTGCCGAATCCTCCAGCGGCTCGGGAGGATCCCGGCAGCTCCGCCACCGTCTGGAACTCCACCCGCTCGACTCTGGCGATCACCATCTGCGCGATCCGCATCCCGCGGGTCACCTCGAAGCGCTCGGTGCCCAGGTTCACCAGAATGACCTTGAGCTCGCCGCGGTAATCGCTGTCGATCGTCGCCGGCGTGTTGGGCAGGGTGATGCCGTGGTTCAGCGCCAGTCCCGACCGCGGCCGGATCTGGCACTCGTATCCCTCGGGCAGCGCGATCGCGAGCCCGGTGCCGAACTGCCGGCGCTCCAGGGGCGCGAGCACCCCGCCTTCGGCGCTCGCCAGGTCGTACCCCGCCGAGCCGGGGGTGGCCAGGCTCGGCAGAGGCAGCCCCTCGCCGTGGGGGAGGCGGGTGAGCAGGACTTGGATCAGAGGACGGAGCCGACGTCGGTGAGGGGGAGGTGGAACGCCTCGGCGACTCCGGGATAGACCACCTTGCCCTCGACCACGTTCAGCCCCAGCCGCAACGCAGGGTCAGCTTTGCAGGCGGCACGCCAACCGTGCTTGGCCAGCTTAAGTCCATACGGGAGCGTGGCATTGGTCAGCGCGAGGGTGGAGGTCCGGGGGACCCCGCCCGGCATATTCGCCACGGCGTAGTGCAGGATGCCATCCACGAAGTAGGTCGGATTCTCGTGGGTCGTCGGCTTGATGGTCTCTACGCACCCTCCCTGATCCACCGCCACGTCCACGATGACCGAGCCGGGCTTCATGAGCTTGAGGTCGGCCCGCTTGACCAGGTGGGGGGCCTTGGCGCCCGGAAGGAGGACCGCGCCGATCACTAGGTCCGCCCGGCGGATGGCGTCGAGGATGTTGTGGCGGTTGGAGTACGCGGTGTCCACGTTGGCCGGAAGGACGTCGTCGAGGTACCGCAGTCGGTCGAGCGAGATGTCCAGGATGGTGACGTGGGCGCCGAGGCCGGCGGCCATCTTGGCCGCGTTGATGCCGACGACCCCGCCCCCGATGATCACCACTTCGCCCGGCGCCACGCCCGGCACGCCGCCGAGGAGGATGCCGCTGCCGCCGAACACCTTCTCCAGGTACTTGGCACCCTCCTGCACCGACATCCGGCCCGCCACCTCCGACATCGGCGTCAGCAGCGGCAGCTCGCCGCTCGAGAGCTGCACCGTCTCGTAGGCGACCGCGACCGCCCCCGAGTCGATCACCGCGCGAGTCAGCTCCTCCGACGCCGCGAAGTGGAAGTAGGTGTAGATCACCTGTCCGCGGCGCATGCGGGGCCACTCCACCGCAATCGGCTCTTTCACCTTCATGATCATCTCGGCCTGCTTCCACACGTCGTCGGCGCTGGGGAGAATCCTGGCGCCCACCGCGGTGTACGCCTCATCCGGGAAGCCGCTGCCCAGGCCCCCGCCCTGCTCGATGAAGACCGTGTGTCCGGCGCCGGTCAGCGCCTCGGCGCCGGCGGGCACGAGGGCGATGCGGTTCTCGTTGGTCTTGATCTCCTTCGGAACGCCGATCTGCATGGGGCCTCGGGCAGTGGAGTGTGCGTATCGGGTGTCGGATTCACGGGGTGTCACCCTGAGCGCAGCGAAGGGGGCATAACGCGATCATGGCCCCAACACTTCGTTCAGGGTGACAAGGATGGTCCCAGTCGCACGACGGTCTGCCGGTCCGCGGGAAAGAATTCCGCCGCGACGGATGCCACGTCGTCCCCCGTCACCGCGTCGA
>CAYPAE010000259.1:2760-4114 GCA_964408595.1 uncultured Gemmatimonadaceae bacterium
GCGGGAAAGAATTCCGCCGCGACGGATGCCACGTCGTCCCCCGTCACCGCGTCGATCTCGGCGAGCATCCGGTCGAGGGGACGGTACTGGTCCTCGTGCAGGCTGAACCCGGCGAGACGGCCCATCCGGGCCACGGGGCTCTCCAGCGAGAGCATGATCTGGCCCTTGAGCTGCTGCTTCCCATGGGCGAGCTCGGTGGCGGGCAGTCCCTCGCGCGCGAGCCGGTCGTACTCCTCGCGGATGGCGTCCACCGCCTGGTCGGCGCTCGCGGTCTGGGTGCCGACGTAGACGCCCAGCTGGCCGGAGCTCTGGTGGAAGTTCTTGTAGGCGAAGACGGCGTACGCGAGTCCCAGCTCCTCACGCACCCGCTGGAAGAGCCGGCTGGACATGCCGCCGCCAAAGACGTTGGTGAGGATGGCGAGCGCGAACCGACGCGGATCCCGCAACGGGAAGGTGTCGGTGCCGAAGACGACGTGGCTCTGCGCCGTGTCGCGCTCCTCCTGCCGGGACAGGCCCCGCGCCGCGGCCACCCCCGGGACCGGCAGCCTGGCCCGTTCGCGCGCGCTTCCCTCGAACCAGCCCTCGCGCTCCAACACCTCGAGCAGCCGCCCGTGGTCCACGTTGCCGGCGGCCGCCACCACGCAGTTGCCCCGGTGGTAGCCGACCTGGTGGAGGCAGCGGAGATCGTCGGCCGAGAGGCTGGACAGCGTGTCCGGCGTGCCGAGAATGGAATAACCGTACGGGTGATCGGGCCAGAGCGTGGCGGCGTGGAGCTCGAAGACGAGATCGTCCGGGGTGTCGGCCACCCCGTTGATCTCTTCCAGAATCACGTTCCGCTCGGGCTCGAGGTCGCTCTCACGGAGCAAGGGCCGGCGGACCAGATCGGTGAGGATGTCCACCGCCAGCGGGAGATCGGCGTCGAGCACGTGCGCCTGGTAGCTGGTGGCGTCGCGCCCGGTGTAGGCATCGAGGCTCCCGCCGCGCACCTCGAGCTCGAGCGCCAGGTCGCGCGCGCTGCGCCGCTCGGTGCCCTTGAACACCATGTGCTCGAGCAGATGGGAGATCCCCATCTGCTCGCGGCGCTCGTGCGCGCTGGCCGTCCGGACGTAGATCCCCACGGCCGCCGACCGGACCCCCGGCAGCGACTCGGAGTAGACCACCAGTCCGTTCGGCGCCGTGGTGCGGTGCAGCCCTTCGTCGAGAAGAACCGTGTCCACGAAGGGCTAGTCCTTGGGGATCAGCGCCTTCCGGGACAGCTTCATGCGTCCCCGGTCGTCCACCTCGAGCAGCTTGACCTGGACGATGTCGCCCTTCTTGACCACGTCCTCGGTCTTCTCGGTGCGGCCGTGCTGGA
>CAYPAE010000260.1:0-4113 GCA_964408595.1 uncultured Gemmatimonadaceae bacterium
AATGTCGGTGCCGGCCTCGTCGGAGTGGGCGAACGCGAGGGTCCGGCCATCCGGCCCGAACGCGGGCGTGATGTTGAGCGCACTCTGCGCGCCGGGCGCCACCATCGTCGCGCCGTTCGCGAGTGACTGCACGATCACGCCGCCGCGCCCCTCCTCCAGCCGGGTATAGGCGATGCGCTGGCCGTCCGGCGACCAGACCGGCGAGAGCGCGGTCGCACCCTCCGGCGTGAGCGGCGCGGCGACTTCGCCGTCGCTGTCGATCCGGTACACCCGCCCGTTCGAGACGAAGAGGAAGCGGGTCGCGGCGAACCCGGGCGTGCCGCTCGCCCAGCGGGCGATCTCGTCGGCCATGCGGTGCACCTCGAGCCGGTGGCTCGGGTCGGTCTCGGCCGGCAGCGTGAACGCCTGCTGATTGCGGACCTTCTGGAGGTTGATGTCGTGGAGCCGCACGGTCACCCCGCCCGGGCCTGCCGCCAGCTCGACCCCCAGCTGCGCGCCCATCGTCTTGTAGATCCCGTAGCTCACCGACCCGCTCGGCTCGTTCGACGGACCGGCACCGGAGGAGGTGAAGTCGCCCCCGACCATCTCGAACCGGTCGGTGTAGTCGAGGTCGCGGCGGACGATCGCGCGGACCGAGTCGAGTCCCGAGCCGGGGAGCACCACCAGACCGGGGCGAACCCCGGAATACTCCACGCCGACGCGGACCCCCTCGCGGACCTGAGTGGTGTCCTGCCCGGCCAGCGGGGCGGCGGCGAACGAAAGCAGCAGCGGAGCGAGTAGTCGTCTCATTGAGTCGTTGGCTTGAAGTAGAAGCTCACCGGGAGCACGTCGGCGTCCCAGCCGTCGGGCAGCGGCCCGAAGGCGAGAGTGTTGCCCGCCGCCTCGATCGCGCCCTGCGCGCCGAGATCGAAGGCGAAGCTCCCGGAGCGGGTGACGAACCGGATGTCGTGCACGGTGCCGTCGCGGCGGATGAGGAAACTGATCTCCGCGAAGCTGTTCTGCCGGGCGTCGTCGCGGTCCCAGCGCTGGTAGACCTGGTTCACGATGTTCCGCAGGTACTCGGGAAAGGGAAACTCCAGTCCCGGGGTCTTGATCGTCGCGGCGTCGGTGCCGGTGCTCGGCGTCTCACCCTTGGCCGGCGCGACCGGCGCGGCGGTCGGCGGCGGCGGCTCCCGGTTCGGATCGGTCGTCGGCGGGGGCTTGGGCGCCGGCTTCGGCGGCGTCTTGGGCGGCGGCGTCGGCTTGGGCTTCACCGGCGCCGGCTTCTCCTGCGGCGGGGTGGGCACCGCTTCCCGCGCGATCCGCTTGCGCTCGGTCGGAGCCGGGGCCGCCACCAGATTCACCGCATACACCGGCGGCGTCGCCGTCGAAGTCCGCACCTGGCTGAAGAGGAACGCCGCCGCGGCCGCGTGGACCAGGATGGTCCCGACGCCTCCCGCCAGCTTGCTCCGGCCATCTCCCCGGTCCGGCCCCCGCAGGTTCACGACGGCTCTTCCTCCTGAGCGACGAGACCCACGTTCTGTACCCCTGCTCCCCGGATCACCGCCAGCACCCGCACGACCTCACCGTACGGCACCCGGGTGTCCGCCTGGAGGTACACGCCGGACGGCTTCCGCGTCGCCACCAGGGATCGGAAGGTCACCCTGAAGTCGCGAAACGACACCTGGGTCTGGTCCACGAAGATGCGGCCGTCCCGATTGACGGACACGACCATGCCTTCCTTGGGCGAGAGGGGCCGCGCCTCGGCCCGGGGAAGCTCGACATCCACGCCGCCCTGCATCATCGGTGCCGTGATCATGAAGACGATGAGGAGCACCAGCATCACGTCCACCAGCGAGGTGACGTTGACGTCGGCCATGAGGTTCATCTCGCCGCGCTGGCTTCCGAGTGCGCCGCCGAGGCCCGAGGCCATTTAGAACATCCCTTCCCGGGCCATGGTGCCGATCAGCTCGTTGGCGAATCCCTCGAGCTCCCCGGCGAAAAGCCGCACCCGGTTGACGTAGAGGTTGTAGGCGATCACCGCCGGTATCGCGGCCGCGAGGCCGGCGAAGGTCGCCACCAGCGCTTCCGCGACGCCCGGCGCCACGGCGGCGAGGTTGCCCGAGCCCTTGGTGGCGATCCCGGTGAAGGCGTTGATGATGCCGATAGTCGTGCCGAGGAGGCCCAGCAGCGGGCTCACCGAGCCGATGGTCGCGAGCCAGGGGATGTAGTGGCCGAGCAGGTCCCGCTCGGCCGCGACCTCCTTCCCCAGCACCATCTTGAGCGCCTCGAGCTGGGTCATGGAGAGCGAGCTCCGGTCGGCGCCCCGCTCCTCCCGCAGCGCGCCCGGGCGCAGCTCGGAGTAGAAGGTGATGGCCTCCCGGAAGAGGCGGTTGTAGGGGGACGGCGGCTGCTTCATGACGGCGTGGTAGGCGTCCTGCAGCCGGGTGGTGCGCTCCATCTCGGCGAAGAAGCGGTCGGCCTGCCGGTTGAGGCGGCGGAACTGCCACCACTTGAGGATGATGATGAACCAGGAGACCAGGGAGAAGACCGCCGTGATCACCAGGACGATCTTGGTCTCGAGGCTGGCGGTGAGCACCAGCTCGATCGGAGTGCTGGGGATCGCGCCCCCGGTCTGTAGGATCACCGCGCCTCCGCTCGGAACCAGTCCACCAGTTGGGGGAGTCCGTCGTCGAAGCCGACCTCCGGCTTCCAGCCCAGGACCCGACGGGCCTTACCGACGTCGAGCGAGCTGCGGAACAACTCGCCCGCGCGGGCCGACGCGAATTCGACCACGGGCTTTTGCCCCATCGCCTTTCCGACCAACTCCGCCAACTCCAGCACGTTCGTCTGCTTGCCCGTGGCGATGTTGAAGGCGGTGTCGTCGATATCGGACCCGGCGGGGACGGGCGCCGAACTCGCCAGCACGTTGGCCCGCGCGACGTCCCGGACGAAGACGTAGTCGCGAGTCTGGAGGCCGGTGCCGAACACGGTCAGGGGGCGGCCCTCCAACAGCCGGGAGACGAAGATCGAGACCACGCCGGCCTCGGACTTGGGGTCCTGGCGCGGCCCGAACACGTTGGCGTAGCGCATGGCGACCGCCTCGAAGCCCCGGAGCGCCGCGATCGCGCGCAGGTAGTACTCGCCGGCCAGCTTGCTCACGCCGTAGGGCGAGACGGGAGCCTTGGGTGCGGTCTCCGGGGTCGGCACGACCTCCGGATCGCCGTAGACCACGCCACCGCTGCTGGCGAAGACGACCCGCCGCACCCCGCCCGCGCCGGCCCCATCGAGGAGGTTCACCAGCCCGACGACGTTGATCGATGCGTCGAGCGCGGGCTCGTCCACCGACACCCGCACGTCGATCTGCGCGGCGTGGTGGTTCAGGACGGTGAATCCACCCTCGGACACGAGCCGGCGGGCCTCGGGGGATCGGATGTCGGCACGGACGAAGCGAGCGCCGGACGGGACGTTGTTCTGCTGGCCGCGGGAGAGATCGTCGAGCACCACCACCTCCCAACCAGCGGCCAGGTAGGCTTCCGAGATGTGGGAGCCGATGAACCCCGCGCCACCGGTGACCAGAACCCGGCCGCTCATTCGCTTCGTCTCGTCATGTGGTCTCCAGTGGTTTCGATGGTCGTGGAGGACGCGGAACAGCCCGCAATGTAGGGAGGTGTGACGGCAGGACGGTAGGGCGGCGGGGCAGTGGACAGCGGGGCGGGGGGGCAGCGGGGCAGCGGGGCGGTGCTGACAAGGAACCAGACGGACAACGGCTCACCGGGCGGAACGAGGGACCTGCGTTGCGAGCATCGGTGGCTCGCATCACAGATCCCTCGTTCCGCCCGGTGAGCTGACAACCCTCGTCGCTCCCCACCCTCGTCGCTGCCCCCCTGCCCCGCTGCCCCGCCTATTACGGCAGCTTCGCCACCTGCCGCGCTTCGGTGCCAGGCGGGATGTCGGGGGAGATGACGTTGAGCAGCCGCGCCGTGGCGGACCGCTCCCGGACGTGCACCACCTGAAGCGTGGCCATCACCTCGTCGATCCGGATGGTGCCATCACTGAGGCGCTCCGGCTGGCGCCGGACCTCGAACAGGTCGCCCGGGGCGACGCCGTCCTTGCGGCCCTTGTCGAGGAACA
>CAYPAE010000261.1:0-4097 GCA_964408595.1 uncultured Gemmatimonadaceae bacterium
GCGGCCAGCTGTACGATCCCGGGGACCACCTTTCTGTGCCTATCTCCCCGGCCGCTGCGGTACGGCGCCCGGCGAACTCGGCCTTGTCGAACTCCTGCGCGAAGAGCGCCGACGGAAGGAGCGTGAGAAACAGGAGACCCAGCAGGCGCATGGACGGGAACCTCGTGGTCGGGTGTGATCGCGCGGCGGGCGACGGACGGGCGCGATTCTCGCTTGTGAATTCTCCTTACCGCCCAAAACCGCTGCAGGAACTCGCACCTCAGCACCCGGAGGATCCGTATGTCGTTGTCACGCATCGCCGCGGCGTGTCTGCTCGCCGCCCTCGCACTCTCGCAACCCGCGAGAGCCCAGGAGCCGACTCTGCGCGGTCCGTGGCTCGGCGCCGGGATCGGCACCGCCTCCGCGGCGGTCAACTGCGATATCTGCACGGGAGACCGGAACGGCGGGCTCTCCGGTTATCTCACCGGTGGGTTCACCTTCAACCGGAGCCTCCGTGCCGGGGCCGAGCTCACGGGCTGGCAGGACAACACCGACCAGGTGCGGCAGAGACTCCTGCTCTACGGTGCGTCGCTCTACTGGACGCCGACGCCCACCGCCTCGTGGTACCTCAAGGGCGGCATCGGGATGTTGACCTACAACGCCGATACCACCGACGACCCCGATGACGACGCGCTCGGTGCGAGCACGGGCGCGCTACAGCTCGGCGCGGGCTACGACTTCCGCGCCGGCTCCAAGCTCTGGTTCACGCCGTACGTCAACATGATCGTCTCGACCAGCGGCAACCTGACCAGCGGCAACACCATCGTGACCGACGCCAGCTTCTCCCTCATGCAGATCGGGGCCGGGATTACCTGGCGCTGAGGTGCCGCCTGCTGCACTGCAACGCAAGATCGTTCGTCCGGCAACTTGCCCCGCGGTCGTGCAGATGTCACGGCCGCGGCACCGCACTTCTCGCTAAGTGAGCGCCCCCATTGCGGCAGCGTGACTGGCACACCCATCGCTGCTGAATGGGGCATTCCCCGATCCGGAGCTTGACCATGCCAGCGCCTGCATCGCGACGCCGCGCCGCATTTGTCGTCGCGCTCGCCGCCTCGGCAGCCTGTTCGTCCGACCAGTTCGTGGACCCGGGCAGTGGCCCTGCGGCCCGCTCCTTTGGAATCTGGAATCCGGGTGCCTTCGACGGCTGTACCAAGGCGCAGCACGACGCCTACGCCGTCCTCGGGCCCGATGGGAAGGTCTACCCTACCTGGCACCCGCCGACCGGCCCGGGCGGCTGCAGTTTCGGCCACGAGCACGGGCGGGATCCCCAGGGGTCGGACCTCTACGGTGACACCGAGGGACTGCCGTTCGGCGTCGCCAACGAGATGCTGGCCATCTCCGATCCGGCGAACCCGCGAGACGAGGACCACTTCGGCCACAAGGTGGAGTGGGAGAACGACGTGGACCTCCAGTTCCAGGGGGCCGGCTCCGCCATCTTCACCCTGAAGTGCGACGTGCTCACCAAGTTCCACCAGGGCACCCACTCGAAGGACGCGTTCACCAACAACGTCCACGAGCTGGTCTACCACATCCGCTGCGACAACGGCACCCGGATGGGGATCACCATGCTGACCGCCATCGGCACGCCGGGTGAGTTCGTCCGCTCCTGCGACCGCGACGTTCACGTGCAGGCCGGCGCGCCGACGCCGGCAAACTCGCCTGAGGGCGGCGGGTTCCGCTCGATTCCCGACCGGGCCTGCGTCGAGGCGGAGGTGCTGGTTCCCGAAGGGCAGGGCTCGAACTTCGGCGCGCTGCACGAGACCTGGGAGACGTCGAACAGCATCCGCCGCGCCGACGGGCACACGCTGGCGCACTTCAACCCGTACTTCCAGGTGCGGCTGCCGAGCCGGTTCCACGATCCGGCGCTCGCACCGGTGGTGGGACGTCCGATCGACGTCTGCTACGAGGTGACGGCCACGGGTGAGCGGGCGAGCGGTGGTCCCTGCAACGAGTCCACCAACGAAGGGCAGACGCTGGGGGTCACGTTCGATGACCCACGTTCCGAGTTCAACGGAGCGGACCACTTCGTGGACATCAACGCCAACAACATCGCCAACTCGGACGGTCCGGACGAGTGGTACACCGACGCCTACGGGCGGAACGGCAGGACGGATCCGTTCCCCGGGTCGATCCGCCAGCGCATCTCGTCGGTGGACAACAATATTGGCGTGGACGCCAACGGCCCGACCATCGGTCAGAACCGGAACTACGGGGTGGATGGCGTTCGGGCGCCGAACTGATCCAGGCTAGGCCCGCCGCTCGTCGCAGCGCACGTCGCGGATGCCGCCCGGCTCCAGCCGCAGCTTGGTGAAGACCTGGGTCATGGAGACAATGCGATAGGCGCAGATCAGCGCCGTGCGGCGGATCCGGAAGAGCACCACGCATTGACGCATGCTGCACTGGGCGGTGGCCGCTTCCCGCTCGAGGCTGCTGCCCCGGGAGGCGAGCACCCGCGGCCAGGTGCCGAGCTCTCCCACCTCGAGGACCCACCGGGTGGAGTCCCCGGTGGCCGGGAGATCGGTGTAGCCGTTCTGCTGCACGAACGCCTCCGCGCAGCGGCGAGCCATCGCATCCATGTCCTCCCGAAGATCGCGGGTCAGCAGGCAGCGCTGGGGATCCTCGCGGAGCCAGGGCGCGACCTGGTCCGGCTGCTTGATCGCGGGCGCGCCACAGGCGGGGATGACAAGGAGGAGGAGGGAAACGAGGCAGCAGCTACGCGCGGCCCCTGATCTTGGCGAGCCACCAGCGGAGGCCCACCAGCAGAAAGCGCCAATCATGGAAGAACTCGGGCGGCTTGCCCTCGTAGTAATGACCGACGAACTGCAGGATCCACCCCACTGCGAACAACCCCACCGGCACCGGCCACAGCCCCTCGACGAACATCGCCGCCACGAAGAGCGGAACCGACGCCGCGATCATCGGGATACCGAAGGTATGGCAGCGGCGATTGATCGGATGCTGATGGCTCTGCGCGTAGCGCGCGACCCACTCGCTCATCGGCCGGTTGCCGAGCATGATGCCCCCGATTCGGTTACCACCGGAACCTCATCCCAGTCCTCACGGAGCTAGAGTGCCTTCCCGGGCATGCCCGGCCAGCCTGTAGAGTGTATGTGCAGGTTAGAAGGCGACCTCGGGGTGCCGCGCCTTCCAGTCCGCCACGGCCTGGTCCCAGACGCCCTGGTCTCGGGTCAGCGTCCAACCCTGCGGCAGGGGCAGGCAAGGGTAGTCCCCGCTCCCGGTCCACACGACCACGTTGTCCACCGACTCGATGACCAGGTTGTACGGATTGAGGCACGGATTCCCCACGCTGGGGTCCACGTCCACCCGGAGCACGATGTTCCGCAGCCGCATCCGAGGGCTGACGCTATTGGTCGCATTGTCGACCTTGAACACCGCGCCAGTAGAATTGGGCACGCTGTCGTAGGTGGTGAGCGTCGGCTTCATCCAGACCACCGCGCGATCCACCGTGATCACCCTCGAGGAGTCCGCCGAGACCGAGACCGATTTGCGCGGCCGGGTGGCGAGGAACACATAGCAGCCCTCGAAGAGCACGTCCTCGATCCGGCCGCCTTTGGCCCAGTCGGTCTCCACGCAGTCATCGTGCATGTCCGAGAGATGCACCCGGCGCACCGTCCAGTTGTCGGTCGCGGACTCCAGCCACTTGACCCCGTCGCCGAACTTGTGGGCGCGGAGATCTTCCACTACCTGGTTGGCGGCGTAGCCCACGAAGGCGTAGGTGTCATGGAAGGCTGACCAGGACATCTCATCGCTGAACAGGCCGGTGATCCTGCCGCCGTGCCAGCAGATGCCGCTCCCCCCACCGACTCGCACCGGTGCACCGCTGCTGCTGGTGCTCCAGGTCGCCGAGGCCGCGTCGATGATCGTCCCCGACGCGAGCGACCGCTGGTCATAAGTGCCCTGGGCCCCGCTCAGCGTCACGGTGGCGGGGCCGCCGTCGAAGCAGTTCGCGCCGACTACAGGCGGGGGCGGGGGCGGTGGCGGAGCAATGGTGACCGCCGCCGTGTCGGCCGTCCCGCCCTCGGTGGCGATGACCCGAT
>CAYPAE010000262.1:0-4080 GCA_964408595.1 uncultured Gemmatimonadaceae bacterium
CATGATCATCGGCGAGATCGGAGGCCCGCAGGAGGCCGAGGCGGCGCTCTTCGCCAAGGAGAACATGAGCAAGCCGGTGATCGGCTACGTCGCCGGGCTCACCGCGCCCAAGGGCCGCCGGATGGGCCACGCCGGCGCCATCATCAGCGCCTTCGGCGACACGGCGGCGGAGAAGTCCGACATGATGCGGTCAGCGGGACTCACCGTGGCGGCCAGCGCCGCGGAGTTGGGCTCGACGGCGAAGGCCGCCCTCGCCAAGCGTCCCCAGCGGACCACCGCTACCCGATGAGCGCCAGGCCCACGGTGGTGGTGACCCGGCGTCTGCCGGGGCCGGTCGAGAAGGAGCTCGCGAAGGACTTCGACGCGAAGCTCAACCAGGATGATCGCCCGCTCGGGCCCGAGGGGCTGCGCGAGGCGCTGAAGACCGCCGACGCGCTGCTCTGCACGGTGACCGACCGCCTCTCGGCGGAGGTGCTGGCCGTCGAGCCGCGGCGGGCCCGGCTGCTCGCCAACTTCGGGGTGGGATTCAACCATATCGACGTGGACGCGGCCAAGGCGCGCGGCCTCGCCGTCTCCAATACCCCCGATGTCCTCACCGACGCGACCGCCGACATCGCGATGACGCTGCTGCTCACCGTCACCCGCCGCGCGGGCGAAGGCGAGCGGCATCTGCGCTCGGGCGCTTGGACCGGGTGGCGCCCGACGCACATGCTCGGCACCCAGGTCAGCGGAAAGACGCTCGGGCTGGTGGGCATGGGAAGGATTGCCCGGGCCGTCGCCCAGCGCGCCCACCACGGGTTCGGGATGCGGATCATCTTCCACGATCCGTTCCCCCCGTCGCCCGAGGTCGCCGCCTCACTGGGCGCCGAGCCGCGCGACCGTCTCGAGCAGGTGCTGGAGGAAGCGGATTTCATCTCGCTGCACTGTCCGGCGACGCCCGAGACCCGCCACCTCATGAACGCGGAGCGGCTGGCGCGGCTCAAGCCCGGCGCGTTTCTGATCAACACCGCCCGGGGAGACGTGGTGGACGAGGCGGCGCTGGTGGCCGCGCTCCGGAGCGGGCGCCTGGCCGGCGCCGGACTCGACGTCTACGAGCGGGAGCCGCAGGTGTCGCCCGAGCTGCTGGCGATGGAGAACGTGGTCCTGCTCCCGCACCTCGGCAGCGCGACGCAGGAGACCCGGGTGGCGATGGGGATGCGCGCGCTGGAGAATCTCCGGCTCTTCTTCCAAGGCGCTCCACTCCGGGACAAGGTCGTGTGACCCAGGCCGTGCTGGAGCCGTTCTCCGCGGCCACCCTGCCGGAGTCGGCGGATCCGGCCGCGGCGAGCGCGGCGGCGTACGCCACCGAGGTCGTGGAGCTGCTCTCCGGGCTGCTGCTCCAGCTGGTGCGCGAGCGGCAGCCGGAGGTGGAGCCGGTGCTGCGCGGGGAGCGGGAGGTCGCGGAGCTCAGCCCCGACGTCCTCGCCCGGACGCTGCAGGTGCAGGGGATCTGGTTCCAGCTTCTGAGCATCGCGGAGCAGAACGCGGCGATGCGGCGGCGGCGGCAGATCGAGGCGGAGCGGGGCCACGAACAGCTCCGCGGCACCTTCGCGCACGTCGTCTCCTCGGCGGCCGCCTCCGGCATCCCGGCGGCCGATGTCCGCAAGCTCCTCGACGCGCTCCGGGTCCGGCCCGTCATCACGGCCCATCCCACCGAGGCGAAGCGCGTCACCGTGCTCGAGAAGCACCGCCGCATCTACCGGCGCCTGGTCGAGCTGGAGTCGCCCCGCTGGACGCCGCGCGAGCGCAAGGCGCTGGTGGACGGGCTCAGGAACGACATCGAGCTGCTGTGGCTCACCGGCGAGCTGCGGCTCGCCAAGCCGACCGTTCCCCAGGAAGTGTACTGGGGACTCCACTTCTTCAACGAGACGCTGTTCGAGGCCGTGCCCGACCTGATGGAGAAGGTCGAGCGGGCGCTGGAGCAGTACTACCCCGGCGAGGCGTTCAACGTCCCCGCCTTCTTCCAGTTCGGCTCCTGGATCGGCGGGGACCGCGACGGCAACCCGTTCGTCACCAATGACGTCACCCGCAGCACGCTGCTGGAGAACCGGCTCACCGGCATCCGGCGCTATCACCGCCGCCTGAGCGAGCTGGTGCGCGCGCTCAGCATCACCGAGCGCTCGGTGCCGCCCTCGGACCGGTTCCGGCGGGCGCTGGAGCGGGAGCTGGCCGCGACCGGCGAGGCGGAAGCGATCGCGAACCGCAACCCGGGTGAGATCTTCCGGCAGTATCTCGCGACGATGCTCCGGCGGCTCGAGGTGATGATCCATGCCACCGAGCGGGGGGATACCCGAATCGATCCGGCGGCCTACGCCTCCGCCGACGCGCTCGTCGCCGACCTGCGGCTGATCGAATCCGAGCTGGTGGACTCCGGACGCCGCGAGCTGGCGGAGTCGCTGGTCAAGCCGGTGCGCCGGGAAGTCGAGGCCTTCCGATTCAGCACCGTCAGGCTCGACGTTCGAGAGAACACCACCAAGCTCAACGCGGCGCTGCGCGCGCTGCACGCCGCGACGACCGGCGCCGCCGAGGTGCCGGGCGGTGCCGAGGCGTGGCGGGCCTGGATCGCGGGCGAGCTGGCGCGTCCGCTGACTCCGGGCGCCCCGCCCGTGCTTCCTGCCGACACCGCCGAGACGCTCGGGATGTTCGCCCTGGTGCGCCGGCTGCGGGAGGAGATCGACCGCGAGGCGTTCGGCACTTTCGTCCTGAGCATGACCCGGAGCGTGAGCGACGTGCTCGGCGCCTACCTGCTCGCGAAGAGCGCGGGGCTCTTCGCCGACACGCCCGGCGTGGAGAGCTGCACCCTGCCGATCGTTCCCCTCTTCGAAACGATCGACGACCTCCAGCGCGCGCCCGCCATCATGAAGGAGCTCCTCACCGTTCCGCTGGTGCGCCGCAGCGTGCGGGCGCAGGGCGGGATGCAGGAGGTCATGATCGGCTACTCGGACTCCAACAAGGACGGCGGATTCCTCGCGTCCAACTGGGAGCTGTACAAGGCGCAGATCAAGCTGACCCGGGTCGGCCGCGAGGCGGGTGTTCCCATCGCCTTCTTCCACGGTCGCGGCGGCTCGGTGAGCCGCGGCGGAGCCCCGACCGGCAGAGCGATCGCGGCGCAGCCGGCCGGTTCCATCGGCGGCCGCATGCGGATCACCGAGCAGGGCGAGGTGGTCTCCTTCAAGTACGCCAACCGGGGAACCGCCCAGTATCAGATCGAGCTGCTCGCGGCGAGCGTGGTGGAGCACACGCTCAAGTCGGAGCGGGAAGAGGCGCTGGTTCCGACCGCCGAAGGCGACGAGGCCATGGAGGCGCTGTCCGGGGCGGCCATGGCGGCCTACCGGCGGCTGATCGACGATCCCAGCCTGCTCCCCTACTATCAGGCCGCGAGCCCGCTCGAGGAGCTGACGCTGCTGAACCTGGGCTCGCGTCCGGCCCGCCGGTTCGGCGCCCAGTCACTCAGCGACCTGCGGGCGATTCCCTGGGTCTTTGCCTGGTCGCAGAACCGGCACTTCGTCCCCGGCTGGTACGGCGTCGGCAGCGGGGTCCTCACCTTCCTCCAGGTGCGAGGCCAGCGCGGGTCCACGCTCCTCGGCCGGATGTTCCGCGACTCGCGGCTCTTCCGGCTGATCGTGGACGAGGTGGAGAAGACGCTCTCCCACGTGGATCTCGACATCGCCCGGGAGTACGCGGAGCTGGTGCCCGAGGCCGCGGTGCGGGATGCCATCTTCCCGATGATCGAGGAGGAGTACCACAACACGGTGGAGGCGGTGCTCAGGATCAGCGGCGGTGCCGAGCTGGCCGAGCGGTTCCCCCGGTTCCGGCGGAAGCTCGCCCGGCGGCTGCCGACGCTGAATCAGGTCTCCCGCCAGCAGATCGCGTTGCTGCGGCGGTTCCGGGAATCGGGCGGGGACCGGACGCAGGAGGAGCTGCTCTCGGCGTTGCTGCTGTCGATCAACACGATCGCGGCGGGATTCGGGGCGACGGGATAGACAGCGGGGCGGGGGGGGGGGGGGGGGGGGGGGGGGGGGGGGGGGGGGGGGGGGGGGG
>CAYPAE010000263.1:0-4078 GCA_964408595.1 uncultured Gemmatimonadaceae bacterium
CGTCGGGGGTTGTCGCCACGTATGGCGCAGTTGGGGGCGACGCCGTCGAGGGTGAGATTGTGCTCGCCCGGTGGAAGGTCGGTCAGCTCCCTGGTGGCGTTCACCCCTACCGCCTCCGCGGGCCGGCCGTCGAGCGTGAGTCGATAGCCGTCAGGGTCCACCGCGTCGCCCGAGGTCGAGATGCGGACCGAGATGGCCCCTGTGGCCGGGCTGGTCAGGTCCGAGCCGCTGCAGGCCGCGAGGAGCATGAGGAACATGGGTCCTGGTCCAGCTCGCATCGGCGCCTCCTGCGGCACGGGCCGCGGTCCTCGGCTAGCTTGCTCCATCGGAACGGGGGTATATGCTAGGACCGAGCGGTCAACCTGCGGTCAGGCGGGAGTCAACTGGATGCTCCGACTCAGAACCTTCGGCGGACTCACCCTCGCGCGGGGCGAGGAGGATCTCACCGGGGCGGTGACGCAGCGGCGCCGGTTGGCGATCCTCGCCGCGCTGGCCGTCGCGGGGGAGCAGGGGTTCAGCCGGGACAAGCTCCAGGCACTGCTCTGGCCGGAGAGCGACGCGGCGCGCGCCCGGCACGTACTGAACCAGTTGCTGTACGCTCAGCGCCGGCAGGTGGGATCGGATGGGTTGTTCCGCGGCCAGAAGACGATGCGGCTCAACCCCGAGGTGATCTGGACCGACGTGGGAGCCTTCGAAGAGGCGCTCCAGCGGGGTGAGCTCGAAGACGCGGCCGCGATCTACGCCGGGCCATTTCTCGACGGGTTTTTCCTGAAGGATGCCCCGGAGTTCGAGCGTTGGACCGAGGAGCAGCGCTCGCGACTCGCTCGGCGTCATCTCGGCGCGCTCTCGGCCCTGGCGGGGCGCGCCACTCTGACCGGCGACCGCACGGCGGCCGCGGCGTGGTGGCGCCGGGCGCTGGACGCCGACCCGTACGACTCAGTCGCCGCGATTGGCCTGGTCGAATCGCTCGCAGCCGCGGGAGACCGGCCGGGGGCGCTGCGCGAGGGCCTCCGCCACGACGCGCTCGTGCGCGCGGAACTCGGCGTGCCGGCCGACCCGCGTCTGCGCGAGCTGCTGGCCCGGCTCTCGTCTTGACCCTGCTTTCCGCGCGATCAGATTAGTCCGTTCCTCCCTGCAGCCCGGAGCCCGGATGCGCATCGGAGTGCCGCGGGAAGCCGCCCCTGGCGAGCGGCGAGTCGCGTTGGTGCCTGAATCCTGCAAGAAGCTGATCCAGGCAGGCTATGAAGTTGCGATCGAGGCCGGCGCCGGCGACGAGGCGGGCTTCGGCAACGCGGCCTACCGCGAGGCGGGCGCCGCCGTCGAGTCCGACCGTCGCGCGCTGCTCGGCTCGGCTGCCCTGGTGCTCAAGGTGGGACCTCCGTCGGTGGACGAGACCGCCGAGATGCGACCGGGAGCGATCTACCTCGGCTCGCTCATGCCGCTGAGAAACCACGAGGCCGTCCGCGCGCTCGCCTCCCGCGGAATCACCGCCTTCTCCACCGACGCCATTCCCCGGACCACCCGCGCCCAGTCCATGGACACCCTGTCGTCCATGGCGAACATCGCCGGATACAAGGGCGTCCTCCTCGCCGCGAGTGAGCTCAACAAGTACTTCCCGATGCTGATGACCGCGGCGGGGATGGTGCCCCCGGCCAAGGTCTTCGTGATCGGTGCGGCGGTCGCCGGGCTCCAGGCGATCGCCACCGCGAAACGGCTCGGCGCCAACGTCGTCGCCACCGACGTGCGGCCCGAGGTGAAGGAGCAGATCGAGAGCGTCGGCGGGAAGTACGTCGGGATCGAGCTGGGCGAGGCCGGGTCGGCCGGCGGGGGCTATGCCAAGGAGCTCTCCGAGGCCGACCAGGCCAGGCAGCGGGAGCTGCTCGCCGCCCAGGTGGCCCAGTCCGACGTGGTGATCACCACCGCGCTCATCGGCGGGGTGTTCGCCCCCAGGCTGCTCACGGCCGAGATGGTCCGGAGCATGAAGCCCGGCGCGGTGATCGTGGATCTCGCGGCGGATGGAGGAGGAAACTGCGAGCTCTCCCGCCCCGGCGAGACGGCGCGGGTGGGCGGCGTCACCATCCTGGCGCCGCTCAACCTGGCCGCCTCGATGCCGCTCCATGCGAGCCTGCTCTTCTCCCGCAATCTCACCGCGTTCGTGCAGGCGTTCACCAAGGACAAGAGCTTCCAGCTCGATCTCGCCGACGACATCCAGCAGGGCGCGCTGATCACCCACGACGGCGAGGTGAAGCACGCGCGCACCCGGGACGCGCTTCAGAGAGGTGCCGCATGACTCTGCTCGAAACCGCCGCTCCGGTCGCGGCTGCGGCCGCGGCCCAGACCGGGGACATCTGGTCCCAGATCTTCGTCTTCGTGCTGGCCACGTTCATCGGGCTGGGCGTGATCCGCCGGGTGTCGCGGCTGCTGTATACGCCGCTGATGTCCCTCACCAACGCGATCTCCGCCATCGCGGTGGTGGGCGCGATCCTGGTGGCCGGCCCCGACTATCCGGTCGAGATCCGGATCCTCGGCGCCATCGCGGTGTTCGCGTCCATGACCAACATCGTGAGCGGGTTCCTGATCACCGAGCGGATGCTCAAGATGTTCAAGAGCGAGAAGAAGCCGGCCGAGGGGACCCGGCCATGAACGCTGGCTTCGTCCAGCTGGCGTACCTCGTCGCCACCGGGCTGTTCATCTTTGCGCTGCACTGGATGAACACGCCCGCCACGGCACGGCGCGGGGTCTACGCCGGCGTGGTCGGCATGCTGCTCGCGGTGGTCGCCACCTGGGCCCAGCCGGAGGTAGTGCACCACCTCTGGATCGTGGTCGCGGTCGTCGCCGGGTTCGCGGTCGGCATTCCGCTGTCCCGGGTCCCACTGACCGCCGTTCCGCAGCGGACCGCGCTCTCCCACGCGTTCGGCGGCCTCGCCGCCGGCCTGGTGGGGACGGCAAAATTCTACCTCTGGTTCGGCGAGGGCTCGGATCAGCTCTCCGCCTTCCGGACGACGGCGATCATCGCCGAGGTGCTGCTGGGCTACCTCACCTTCACCGGCAGCCTCATGGCCGCCGGGAAGCTTCAGGAGGTGAAGTGGGTCCCCCAGCGGCCGGTGACGTATCCGTTGCAGAACGTCACCAACATCGGCCTGCTGCTGCTGGCGGCCGCGCTCGGTGTCGGCGTGGTGCTCCAGCCGACCGCCATCTGGGCGCCGGTCGCATTCGGCGCCATCGTCGTGCTGGCGCTGGTGTTCGGCGTGCTGCTCATCATTCCCATCGGCGGCGCCGACATGCCGACGGTGATCGCGATCCTCAACTCCTACGCCGGCCTCGCCGCCGTGGCGATGGGGTTCGTGCTGGACAACAAGCTGCTGATCACCGCGGGTGCGCTGGACGGCTCCAGCGGCCTCATCCTCGCCATCATCATGTGCAAGGCGATGAACCGCTCGTTCGCCAACGTGCTCTTCGGCGCCTTCGGCCAGGTGCAGCCGGCGAAGGTGGGCGGGGAGGAGCGGGTCTACAAGGCGGAATCCATCGAGGGCGCGGGCCAGGTGCTGGAGCAGGCCAACCTGGTGGTGATCATTCCGGGCTACGGCATGGCGGTGGCGCAGGCCCAGCACAAGGTGCGGGAGCTCTACGATCAGCTGCGGAAGCGGGGGATCGCGGTGAAGTTCGCCATTCACCCGGTCGCGGGCCGGATGCCGGGGCACATGAACGTGCTGCTGGCGGAGGCCGACATTCCGTACACCGACCTGGTCGAGATGGACGAGATCAATCCCGACATGCCCCAGGTGGACGTGGCGCTGGTCGTCGGGGCGAACGACGTGGTGAACCCGGCCGCGCGCTCGGACAAGGGCAGCCCGATCTACGGGATGCCGATCATCGATGCCGACCGGGCCCGCACGGTGTTCGCCATCAAGCGGAGCAAGAACCCGGGGTTCGCCGGGATCGACAACGAACTGTATTTTTCGGACAAGACCTGGATGCTGTTCGGCGACGCCAAGAACGTGATCGGCGAGCTGGTGAAGCAGATGGCGGGGGGGAGCGGGATGCATTAGGGCGGAACGGCGGAAGGGCGGAACGGCGG
>CAYPAE010000264.1:0-4066 GCA_964408595.1 uncultured Gemmatimonadaceae bacterium
CCGACGCCTCCAGGATCGCGCTCATTCGTGCCGGATCGCTTCGACCGGCGTGAGCGCGGCCGCGGTGCGTGAGGGGTAGATCGTGGCGAGAACGGCGATCGCGATGCTCGCTCCCACCACGACCGCGACATCCAACGGCTCGATGTGGACCGGAAGATGGTCGATGAAGTAGACAGCCGGGTTGATCTTGATCCATCCCGACGTGTCCACGATGTAGGCCACGGTGAGGCCGGAGAACAGTCCCGCGATGGTCCCGACCAGGCCGATCACGGCACCCTGGATGAGAAACACCCTGGCGACCGCGGGCGAGGTGAGGCCCATGGCCCGGAGAATCCCGATCTCCTTCGTCTTGTCCGTCACCACCATGGTGAGCGTGCCCACGATGTTGAAGGCCGCCACCACCATGATGAAGAAAATAATCAGTCCCATGGCGAGCTTCTCGAGCTGCAGGGCGCTGAAGAGGCTGGCGTTTTGCGTCTGCCAGTCGAGCGCCCGGTAGGGATACCCCAGCCGCTTCTCCAGCAACTCGCCGATCGCCGGCGCGAGGTCCGGATCCGCCACCCGCACCGCGATGCCCGACACCGCCTCCCCGAGCCCGGTGAAGCGCTGGGCGTTCTCCAGCGACATCACGACGAACTGGTTGTCGTACTGGAACATTCCCGTGTCGAAGAGACCGGTGACCTCGAACTTCCAGAACCGCGGCACCGCCACGCCCAGGGCCGGGTTCATCTTGGCCTCGGTGACCGGCACCAAAGTCACGACGTCTCCGGGGTAGACGGAGAGACGGCCCGCAAGGCGGGTGCCGAGGAGGATCCCGCCGTCCACCCCGGGCTTGGTGGGCTGGAACGAGAGGTCGCCTTTCGCGATCGCCTTCGGCAGGGAGGTCACCGACATCGCGCCGGTGTCGGGGTCGAAGCCGAGCAGGTTCACCCCCTCCCCGTAGTCCTGCCCGGCGGTGATCCCCGCCTGGCTGATCACCTCCGGCGCAGCGGCGACGACGCCGGGCTCCTTGCGAATGCTTTCGAGCGATCGCCGCCAATCATCCACCCGCAGGCCGGCGCCGTAGGTCAGGACGCGCAGATGCGGATTCGCCACCAGGATCCGCTCGCGGAGATCGTTCCGGAGCCCATTCATGACGCCGAGCACCACGATGAGCGCGGTCACGCCGACCGCGACGCCACCGGTCGAGATCACCGTGTTGAGCGAGGCGGTCCGCGCGCCGCGCCGGCTCCGGAGATAGCGTCGAGCGATGCGCCACTCGAGCTTGGAAGGCCAGCGAAAGGTCTGCACGATCTCCCGAATCGCCGTCGATAGGCCGCTGCCCCGCCGCCCTGCTGCCCCGCTGCCCTCGCCTGGCATCATCCCTCCTCCGGGCGCATCACGGGGTAGAGGATCACGTCCCGGATGGAGAGCTGGTCGGCAATCACCATCATCAGCCGGTCGATGCCGAGGCCCATCCCGCCGGCCGGAGGCATGCCGTATTCGAGCGCGCGGATGTAGTCGGCGTCGAAGGCGTGGGCCGCCTCGTCCCCGGCCGCGCGCTGGCGCACCTGATCCTCGAACCGGCGGCGCTGGTCGTCCGGATCGTTGAGCTCGCTGAAGGCGTTGGCCAGCTCGCGCCCGCCGACGAAGAGCTCGAATCGCTCGGTGAGCGCCGGGTCGCTCCGGTGCTCCTTGGCGAGGGGCGAGAGCGGCTTCGGGTAGTCCAGGACGAAGGTCGGCTGCACCAGGTGGGGCTCGAGCACCAGCTTGAAGACCTCGTCCTGGAGCTTCCCGCCGCCCATCTCGCGCACCGCCTCGGGCGGCTCCCCAGCCTGCAGCAGAACCCGCCGCATCTCCTCCTCCGAGGCGGTGCGGAGGTCGAGGCCGCAGCGTTCCCGGATGCCCTCGATGAAGCTCAGCCGCCGGAACGGCGGGGTGAAGTCGAGGGTGACGCCTTGGCGCTCGAGTGTTCTGCTGCCGAGGCAATGCTGGATCACCCCGGCGACCATCGCCTCGGTGAGTTCCATCATGTCGGTGTAGTCCGCGTAGGCCTGGTACACCTCCAGCATGGTGAACTCGGGGTTGTGGGTACGGTCCATGCCCTCGTTCCGAAAGTCGTGGCCGATCTCGTAGACCCGCTCCAGCCCGCCCACCAGCAGGCGCTTGAGGTACAGCTCGTCGGCGATCCGCAGGTACAGCGGCATGTCGAGCGCATTGTGGTGGGTCACGAACGGCCGTGCCGCCGCCCCGCCGTAGAGCGGCTGCAGGATCGGGGTCTCGACCTCGAGGAACCCGCGCTCGTCGAGGAACCGCCGGATCCAGCTGATCGCCTTGGCGCGCTGCCGGAAGACCTCGCGGACCTCGGGATGCACCGCGAGATCGGCGTACCGCTGGCGGTAGCGCACCTCGGGGTCGGTCAGGCCGCCGAAAGTGACGGCGGCGTCCCCGGTGGACTGGGTCTTCCCTCGGGGCAGCGGCCGCAGCGACTTGGTGAGAAGCGTGACCTCGCTGGGCCGCACGCTCAGTTCGCCGCGCTTGGTCCGGAAGAGCCGGCCCACGACCCCGATGTGGTCGTCGAGATCGAGGTGATCGAGCTTATGATAATGCTCGCCGAGCTCGTCCCGTCGCAGGTAAAGCTGGATCTTGGCCGACCCGTCCTCGAGATCGAGGAAGCTGGTTTTCCCCTGCGAGCGAAGCGACGCGATCCGGCCGGCGAGGGAGACGACCGGCCCCTGATCGCCCATCTCGTCTTGATAGAGCGCGCGCGCCTCGGCCACGGAGTGGGTCCGGTCATACCGGTAAGCGAAGGCGGGCACGCCGGCGGCCTCCAGCGCCGCCCGCTTCTCCCGCCGAGCCGTCTCGACGTACGACCGCTCCTCCACCGCGCTCACGCCGCCTTGCCCCCGAATCGCTTGAGATAGGCCTGGATGAACTGGTCCAGGTCGCCGTCCATCACCCGTTGTACGTCGCCGACCTTCACCTCGGTTCGGTGGTCGTTGACCATGGTGTACGGCTGGAAGACGTAGGACCGGATCTGGTTGCCCCAGGAGTTGTCGGTCTTGGTCGCCTCGACCACGGCCCTCGCCGCCTCCTGTTCCTCCAACTTCCGCTGGTACAAAGCGGCTCGCAACATCTTCATGGCCGTCGCGCGGTTCTTGGTCTGGCTGCGCTCCTGCTGGCAGGAGACCACCACGCCGGTGGGGATGTGCGTGAGGCGCACCGCCGAGGAGGTCTTGTTGACGTGCTGGCCGCCCGCCCCCGAGGCGCGGAAGACGTCCATCTTGATGTCCTCTTCCCGGATATCGATCTCGATGGTGTCGTCCACGTCGGGGTAGACGAAGACCGAGGCGAACGAGGTGTGCCGCCGGGCCTGGGAGTCGTAGGGCGAGATCCGCACCAGGCGGTGCACCCCCTTCTCCGCCTTCAGGAACCCGTAGGCGTATTCGCCCTTGATCTCGATGGAGACCGACTTGATCCCCGCCTCTTCGCCGGGGAGCAGGTCGAGAATCGTCACCTGGAATCCGTGCCGCTCCGCCCATCGCACGTACATCCGCATGAGCATTTCGGCCCAGTCCTGCGACTCGGTGCCGCCCGCGCCCGGATGGATGGTGAGCAGCGCGTCGCGGCCGTCCTCGGGCCCCTGGAGCATCGCCTGGAGCTCGAACGCCTCGACGCCGCTCATGAGCTCGTCGGCCTCCCGCGCGACCTCGGCCTCCATCGCCGGGTCCGGCTCGGACGCGAGGAGCTGGGCCAGCTCGACCGCACCCTCGATCCGCCGACTCAGATTCTCATAGGGAACGACCCAGGCCTTCAGGGTCTTGATTTCCTGCACCGAGACGCGGGCCGTGTCCGGATTGGCCCAGAAGCCGGCTTCGGCCTGCCGCGCTTCGAGCGCGCTCAGGCGCTCGGACTTGGCGGGAAGGTCAAAGAAAGTCTCGAAGTTCGGTCACCCGTTGCTGCAGCTCGGTGAGGCGCTCGAGCAGATCGGTCATGCGTGGCCCTCGCTGGTTGGGGTCGTCTGAAAGGTAAGCGGGGCAGCGGGGCGGCGGGGCAGCGGGGCAGGACACGGACGACCGCCGGTGTG
>CAYPAE010000265.1:0-4064 GCA_964408595.1 uncultured Gemmatimonadaceae bacterium
GAGGCTGAGCCTGTACCAGGGAGCCGAGGGTTTCGAAGGGCGCGGCATGGGGTTAACATACCCCAATGCCGTCTTTGCGTCTCCGCCAGCTCATGGCCGGCCCGGTGATTTTTTTCTTCGCCCTCTTCTGGATCGAGGCGGCGGTCGCCAATGTGCATGACGAAGACGCTCCACAGGCTACGCTAAGCGAGCAGGGCTCGATGCACGACGCGTCCCGTACACCGGGATCCCAGCGGCCGAGCTCGCCGAATGACGATGGTCATCCGCTGCATGCGTGCCACTGTAACCATGCTCACTCAACGGCCTGGGTCAGTCTACCATTCGAAGTGGCCTTCTCGCCAGCCCACAGAGTACCCCCGTGCAGCGGGGCCTCCGCACACACGCCGACGCCCGAGCAACAGCCGCTAGACCGCCCTCCAATAGCCTGACCTCTCCATACGCGGTGCAGGTAAGCCGCGTCGCACGCGCCTGACCAGACCAGGACATCCGTAGGTCTACAGCGTTGGGGAACCACGTGCCTGCTCACCACGGCTCTCCGGGGTGATGCTCGGCTCAGGTTTCCACCATGGGGAGACAACCGGCAAGTGAATGCACAATGGTACGCCCTCCGCCTCATCGGAGGGATGCTCGCCGTGAGCAGCACACCGGCATTCGCCGAAGCGCAGGATCCGGCTCCTTCGGTAGGCGATACCCTACGACTCACTCTACCGGCCGCGCGCTCTGCCGCGCTCAAGGCGAATCCTTCCCTCGCGGCAGCGAGGCTGGATACGACCGTCGCGAGGGGCGAACTGCGTCAAGCGTCGCTTCTCTTCGCAACGAACCCCTCGGTCGACCTGCTGGGGGCACGTGGTGGGAACGGCGTGGAAGCGGGAATCTCTCAGGAGATCGAGGTATTCGGCCAGCAGCGATCGAGGGCGGCCGCCGGGCGCGCCGGCCTGGCGCGGGCGACGGCGAGCGTCGCGGATGCGACGCGTATCACGCTGGGAGACGTCGATCGCGCGTTCTACCAGCTGTATTCGGCTAACCGCCGGAGCCGTCTGGCCGACGAAGTGTTCGGTCTGACCCAACGAGTGGCTGACGTGGCGCAACGGCAACTCTCCGCCGGTGAGATCAGCCGCCTGGACTACAACCTCGCCAGCGTGGAGCGCGGCCGTACGCAGGCGCGGGCGCTCTCAGCCCGGCGCGAGCGCGACCAGGCGACTCTCGAGCTCAGGCGGCTTCTCGGGATTCCCGAGGCTACGCCGATCGAGCCGGTGCTCGACAGCACCGACCATCTCGCTCCGGCCGACAGCGCCACTGCGGCTCCCGACGCGCCCGCCCAGACTGCGGCTGTGCATCCGGCGGAGGCCGCCGCCGCCATCCGGCTGGATCTGGACTCTCTGACGGCCATTGCGCTCGCCCGCCGCCCGGACCTGGCCGAGCGGGAAGCCGCCGTGCGTCAGGCGGAGGCGCTGGCGACCACCGCCGGACGAGAGGCTCTCCCCAACATCGTGGTCCGCGGCGTCACCGAGCCGCGCGACAACGGAACGGGCCGTGTCTTCCGGCCCGGTGTCGGCCTTACGCTCCCGGTCTTCAATCGGAACCGGGGGCGGGTACAGGCGTTCCGCGCCACGGCGGACCAGGCCGGCCTCGAGCGAGGGAATCGCGCGCTCATCATCCGCACACAGGTCGCCTCGGCGGTCGCGGCCTATCAGGCGGCTGCAACGGAGGTACAAGTCCTGGAGTCGACCGTGCTCAGCGCGGCACGGCAGAACCGCCGTCTAGTCGAGATCGCCTACCGCGAGGGCAAGGTGGGCCTGCCCGAGCTCCTCCTCATTAGAAACCAGGCGATCGACGCGGAGCTGGAATACTGGACCGCATGGCTCGCCGAACGGCAGGCCGTGTACACCCTCGCCGAGGCCACCGGGACCAACCTGACACCGGATCGAACGCAGCCATGACCGATTTCATTCTTCGAAGGGTGGCGGTCCTCTCCCTGGCCTTGGGCGCGGCAATCGTCCTCGCCTGCGGCGGCGCGGGTGCCCCCGCCGAGCAGCCGGACGAAGGTCAGCCGGCCGCGAAGCCCGATACCACGCCCCCCGCGACGGACACGGTGGTGACACTCGACTCCGCCGGTCTCCGCCTGGCGGGCGTCCAGGTGGTGAATGTGGCTCCCGTCAGCGGTGACGAGCTGGTGGCGAACGGGACCATTACATACGACGCCAATCGCGTGGCGGTCGTGTCCCCCCGGGCAGATGGGCGGGTGCTGTCGGTTCGGGCCGACCTGGGACAGCGAGTCGGGGCCGGGACGGTGCTCGCCGTGCTGGAGAGCCCTGAGGTCGGCCAGGTCCGAGCGGAGTTCGAGCGGGCCCGGGCCACGATGGAAATCGCCCGGAAGAACTACGAGCGCGAGAAGCGTCTCAACGCCCAGGAAATCTCCTCGCAGAAGGAGCTGCTCGACGCCGAGAACGCGTTCCGTGTCGGCGAAGCGGACTACAACGGCGCGATCAGCCGGCTCAAGGCCCTCGGAGCGACCGCCGGCGAAGGCGCGAGCTACGGCCTCACCACGCCGGTGGCGGGGACGGTGCTGGAGCGAAACGCCAGCCCCGGCCAGGTCGTGGGCCCCGAGCACAACCTCTTCACGGTCGCCAACCTCGGCCGCGTCTGGATCACGGTGGACGTGTACGAGAGGGACGTCGGCCGGGTCCGCGAGGGAGCCAAGGCGACGGTAGTCCCTACCGCCATGGCGGCCGAGGAGTTCCCCGGGCGGGTCACTTACGCTGGCGGCGTCGTGGATACCACCAGCCGGGCGTTCAAGGTGCGGGTGGAGGTCGAGAATCCGCGGCTCCGCCTCCGCCCCGGCATGTTCGCCCAGGTCCGGATTCAGTCCCTGACCGCGCCGGACGGCGACTCCGCCGCCGTGGCGGTGCCGGAGATTGCGGTGCAGGACCTGGATGGGAACCCGGTGGTATTCGCTGCGGGCGACGTGGCGGGACGCTTTGTCGTGCGGCCGGTCACGGTCGGCTCGCCGATAGGGCCCGGCATGCTGCGGGTGACCAGCGGATTGAAACCCGGCGACCGCGTCGTCGCCGCCGGCGCCTTCCAGCTGAAGGCGGAGCTGACCAAGGCCAGCTTCGGCGCGGAGGAGTGAGTACGTGATCGACCGCATCCTCGCCTTCTCCCTCCAGAATCGTCTGCTGGTGCTGCTGCTCGCGCTCGGGGTGCTGGGCGGTGGCGCCGCCGCCTTCACCCGGCTGCCGATCGACGCTTTCCCCGACGTCTCTCCGACCCTTGTGCAGGTGATCACCGAGTCTCCCGGGCTCGCTCCGGAGGAGGTCGAGAGGTTGATCACTTATCCCGTCGAGGTCGCCATGAACGGGATGCCGGGCGTCGAGCAGGTCAGGTCGATCTCGATCTTCGGCATCTCGCAGGTGAACGTGTATTTCGAGGACGACGTGGACATCTACTTCGCCCGGCAGCTCACGCTGGAGCGCCTCCAGTCCGCCCGGGAGCAGATTCCGCCTGGCCTGGGAGAGCCGCAGCTGGGGGCCATCACCACGGGGCTCGGGCAGGTGTACCAGTACGTGATTCGCGGGCGCGGCGAAGACGCGATGGAGCTGCGGACGCTCCAGGATTGGGTGGTCAAGTACAACCTGCGGACCGTACCGGGCGTCGCCGACGTGCTCTCCTTCGGGGGCGAGGTGAAGCAGTTCCAGATCCAGGTGGACCCGAGGGCGCTGTTGCTCTACGGCGTGACGCTGGACGACATCAGGGAGGCGGTCGCCGCCAACAACCGGAACGTCGGCGGCGGGTACATCGTCCGCGGTCCGGAAGAATACCTGATCCGGGGCATCGGTCTGGCCGAGAATCTGACCGACATCGGCAACATCATCGTCGCCCAACGCGGGAACACCCCCATCTTCGTCCGCAACGTCGCCCTGGTCGCCACGGGGCCGGAGGTTCGCCGGGGCGCGGTGACGATGAACGGGAAGGGCGAGGTGGTCGCCGGGATTGTCCTCAAGCGAATCTACGAGAACACCTCGGCGGTGATCGAGACGGTCAAGGAGAAAGTGGCCGCAGTGAAC
>CAYPAE010000266.1:0-2412 GCA_964408595.1 uncultured Gemmatimonadaceae bacterium
ACAGCAGCGTGTGACGGGCCGGGAAGGTGATGCCGCGGTCCTGCCCGGCTCGCGTGACTTGGCGCGGGGGGCGGAGGCGCCCCGGCGGATGAAGGTGTGCCTGGTCTGCGTCGAGATCTTCGCGTGGGGGAAGTACGGCGGCTTCGGGCGGTCGGCGCGCATGATCGGACGCGAGCTGGTGAAGCGCGGAGTGGAGGTGTCGGCGGTGGTGCCGCGCCGCGGCGACCAGCGTCCGGTCGAGCAGCTCGACGGGATGACCGTACTCGGCTTCCCGATGAGCCGCCCCTGGATGGCCCGCGAGCTGTTCCGGCGCTGTGACGCCGATATCTACCACTCCCAGCATCCGTCCTACAGCACCTCCCTCGCGATGGACGCGATGCCCGACCGGAAGCACCTGATCACCTTCCGCGATCCCAAGATGTTCCGCGACTGGGTGATCGAGCTGGCGAATCCGTCGCTGAACTATCTTCGCTCGGCGCTCTCCTACGGGTACGAAACGTTCCGGGTGGGCGGCGCTGTGCGCCGCGCCGACGGCGTCTACGCCTGTGCCAACGACGTCGGCACCAAGGTCCGGAACGCCTTCCACCTCCCCGCCGACCCGGGGTTCCTCCCCTCCCCCATCGCCGTGCCCGAACGTGCGCCGGTCAAGAGCGCGCGGCCAACCGTCTGTTTCGTGGCGCGATGGGACCGGCGCAAGCGTCCCGAGCTGTTCCTCGAGCTCGCCGCCCGGCGGCCCGACGTGCGTTTCGTCGCGGTCGGCAAGAGCCAGGATGCCGGGTGGGACGCCGAGCTCCGGCGCCGCTTCGGCGGGCTGCCCAACCTGGAGATGCCCGGGTTCGTGGACCAGTTCTCCGGCTCGGCGCTCTCGGACCTGCTGGGCGAAAGCTGGATCCTGGTGAACACCGCCGAGCGCGAGGGACTCCCCACCTCCTTCCTCGAGGCGTTCGCCCACGGCTGCGCGATTCTGAGCCGGGTGAACCCGGACAACCTGGTTCAGCGGTTCGGCGAGGTGGTGCCCGACGACCGGTTCGCCGATGGACTGGAGCGGCTGCTCGCGGGAGACGCCTGGCGCGCCAAAGGCGAGGGCGGCCGCCGCTACGTGCAGCAGCACTACGAGCTGGGCAACGTCGTGGACCGGCACATCGCGATTTACCAGGAGACCCTGCATGGCTGAAGCAGCCGCGGCGCCGGCGGGGAGGGTCGGCCCGGGGCGCGCCTGGACCATCCATTGGCCGACGATTCGGGGCCTGCTGCTGGCGTGGCTTGGCGCGCTCGTCGTCGCCCACCTCCTCCAGGCAGGTCTCAAGCCGCCCCGGCTCGGCCTGACGTTTCTCGCGATGGTGGCCGAGTCGGTGGTGTATTTCCTCTACTTCGCGGCGCTCCTCTCCTTCGAGCCGGTGCGCGCCTGGCTGCAGGCGATCCCATCGCCCCACCGGACCATCATCGCGCTGTTCTTCTTCGCGCTCGCCGCGGGGCAGCTCACCCTGGTGAGCCGGCGCAGCTACCCCTTCCCCAGCTGGACGATGTACGGGCGGCCGGACACGCCGCGCACGCTGGCGTTCTACCGCTACTACGGCATCGATCGGGGTGGCCGGAAAGTCGAGGTGGATCCGGCGAAGCTCTTCACCTTCGTCAACGTCGCGGAGATCGCCTCGCGGGTCAGAAGCTTCGGGCGCGCGCTCGATGCCCGGAAGGAGTCCACCCGTGAGACGGCCCGGGCCAGGATGCGCGACTGGCTGCTGGCGGTCGGCACCGCCTACAACCTGGAGCATCCGGACGCCCCGCTCCGCTCGCTCGAGTTCGTCCGTTACGACTGGGAGTACCGTCGAGGTCCGGCGTCCGAGGTCCCGCCGGAACCGCTCGCCCGGATAGAGCTGCCGGCCGGAGCGATACCGTGAAGCTCATCCATCACGACGCGTCGCTCGGCGCGCTCCGCCTGGTCCGGATCCTGGTGTTCAGCGTCTGGTTCCTGCGGGTGGCGTTCAAGCCGCTGCACGAGCTCGCCCTCATCCCGGGGTCGCTGTCGGAGCCGGCGGGTCTGCTCGCCCTGCTGCCCCCCTCGGTGGAGGCGATGTTGCACGGCGCGGGGTTCCTGTACGCGCTGAAGGCGGCGGCCTTGCTCTCGTTCGCACTGGTGATCGCGGGGGTGGCGCTCCGGCCCTCCATGGTCGCCGCCTGCGTCCTCATGACGCTCTTCAGCTCGCTCTGGCGTGGCTTCGCAGGCCACATCGACCACGAGAGCATTCTGGTGCTCTACGCCGGCTACCTGATGACCCTGTTCGCCTTCGCCGACCGGCGGGCGGAGGCCAAGGGAGAACGGATCGCGCCCGGCGGACCCACGCCGGCCGGCATCCAGCTCACCACGATCCTCGCCGTCCTCTGCTTCGTCTACACCATGGTGGGCGTGTTCCG
>CAYPAE010000266.1:2512-4045 GCA_964408595.1 uncultured Gemmatimonadaceae bacterium
TTCGTGCTGAACGTGTTCTTCTGGGAGAACATGGTGCTGTACGTCCTCTTCTTCGAGCTGGGCCGGGGTCCCCGGGAGCCGGAGGGCGCGGCCGCGGGATGAACTGGCGGGAGATACGGGCCCGGATCGCGATGGTGGGCGGGAGCCAGCTGCTGCAGAAGGTGGTCGGCTTCCTGGTGATCGCGATGATGACCCGCCATTTGACCAGGGAGGAGATGGGGGAGTTCTTCCTGGCCGCGGCCATCGGCCTGATCGCGGCCCAGGCCACCGAGCTGGGCACGTCGCGCCACCTCATCCGCTCGATCGCCCGGGACAGCGGCGACGCGCTGGGACATCTCTCCCGGGTCATCTCGCTGCGCCTCCCGGCGATGGCGGCCGCCTTCGTCACGGTGAACGCCGCCTGCCTCGTCGTCCGGCCCTCCCTGTCGGCCACCCTGCTCCTGGTGTCGTTCTACCTGCTCCTCCAGGACCTGCAGTTCAGCTATTCCGCCTTCTTCGTCGGCCTGGAGCGGTACGGCTACCGCACCGCGGTGGACGTGATGGGGCAGGTGCTGCTGGCGGGGCTCACGCTGTTGCTGATCTCGCGAGGGGGCGGGCTGCACGCCCTCCTGTGGGCCTACGTCGCCGCCCACGCCAGCGTGCTGGCCGTGACCACGTGGCTGATCCGCTCCCAGCACGGACCGCTCCGGCTGCACTGGAGCTTCGAGACGTCGCAGGCGGTCGCGCGACAGTCGCTCCCCATCTTCGCCGTGACCCTGCTCGACGCGGTGCACTTCAAGGTGGACACCCTCATGCTCGGCTTTCTGCGGCCGCTGCCGGAGGTCGCCGCGTACAGCGCCGCCCACCGCCTGCTGGAGGTCTCCCGGCTGGGCATCCGGCCCGTCGCGCTGATCTTCTTCCCGATCTGCGTCGCCCTCGCCGCCCGGCACGACTGGCCCCAGCTGCGGCGACTGTTCCGGAAGCTCACCCGGACCAGTCTTCTGATCGGCGCGGCCGCCACCGCGGTGGTCGTCGCCACCGCGGGGTGGGTCGTGCCGATCGTCTTCGGACCCCGCTATCCCGACTCGATTCCCCTCACCCGGATCCTCTTTCTCTCGGCGCCGATGGTGTTCACGGGGATGCTCGCCGTGTCCATCATCCTCACCCTTCACCTGGAGGTGCGGGCCATCCGGGCGTCCGCCGGATGCATCGCGGCCAACGTGCTGCTCAACGCGATCGGGATTTCCATCTGGGGTCCGACGGCCGCGGCCTGGGTCACCCTCGTGACCCAGACGCTGTTGACCGTGTGGCTGGCGAGAATCGTGTTGCGGAAGCTGCGCGAGGCCCCGGTGCCCGACGAGGTGGAGCTCGCCCCGCCGGAGCCTACGCCCTTCGCCCTCTGAGGCGGCGCGGCGGCGTCAGTCGAGCGAGGCGCGGAGGAAGATGCGGGTGACCGCATCGCGGTCGTCGTCGCCGGTGAGGAACTCGGGCCGGATGCGGCGGCGCGCCGCGCGGAATGCGGGAAGGTCGGAGGCGAGCGGCTCGACCCGCACC
>CAYPAE010000267.1:0-4036 GCA_964408595.1 uncultured Gemmatimonadaceae bacterium
AACTGCACCCGCGGCCGACGAAGGCGCCCGTGATTCGGGCGCTCGATCCCCGGTTCAGCCGGCTGGTATCGGAAGGCACGAGGGTGGAGAAGATCGTGGAGGGGCACGAGTGGGTCGAAGGGCCGGTCTGGGTGCGGGACGGCGGGCATCTGCTCTTCTCCGACGTGGTGAAGAACGCGATCTACCGATGGAAGGAGGGCGAGGGGGTACGCGTCCTCCTCCAGCCGAGCGGCTACACCGGGACTGCGCCGTTCACCGGGGCCGAGCCGGGATCGAACGGGCTCGCGATCGACGCCGAAGGGCGTCTGGTCTTCGCCCGGCACGGCGACCGGCAGATCGCTCGCCTCGAGCCGGACGGCAGTACCACGGTCCTGGCCGAGCGCTATGAAGGCAAGCGGCTCAACAGCCCGAATGACCTGGTATTCCACTCGAGCGGCGATCTCTACTTCACCGATCCCCCCTTCGGCCTGCCCGGAAGCTACGATGACCCGTCCAAGGACCTTCCCCATCAAGGCGTCTACCGCCTGGGCCGCGACGGCGGGCTGACCCTGCTCACCACCGAGCTAAGCGCGCCCAACGGCATCGCCTTCTCACCCGACGAGCGTACCTTGTACGTCTCCAACGCCGATGCACGGCGCCTGGTCTGGATGGCTTTCGACGTGCGCGCGAACGGCACTCTCGGCGAAGGCCGGGTGCGGCTCTCGACTCGCGGGGCGGGATGGCAGCGCGAAAAAACAAAGACCTCGGCCGTTCGCCGAGGTCTGGAGAGAAACCACTGAGGTGCGGCCGCGCCACGGATGACCTGCAGGTGAAGTTCGCAACGACCCTGACGCCAGCCCCGCCAGGCTGTAGATTGCCGACGTTCCCCGAACACATTCCTTCCCTCGAAGCGGGATCCGGGCATGACCGTGCCCGACCGACCGCAGGCGGCCGTGCGCGCGGCCAAGTCGAGGTCGCGTCGTCATGGCGCCGACCAGCGCAAGGAGCGATGATGTCCAGTCTGCCGTCGCGGATCGCGGGCGCCCTCTCCGGGCACTATGAGCTCAAGGAGGAGATCGGCGCCGGCGGCATGGCCACGGTCTACCTGGCCGAGGACCTTCGGCACGACCGCCGGGTCGCGCTCAAGGTGCTGCGGCCCGAGCTGGCGGCGGTGATCGGCGCCGAGCGCTTTCTCGCCGAGATCAAGCTGACGGCCAACCTGCAACACCCGCACATCCTGCCGCTGTTCGACTCCGGCGAAGCCGATTCTTTCCTGTTCTACGTCATGCCGTTCATCGAGGGCGAGTCGCTCCGCGACCGGCTCGATCGGGAGAAGCAGCTTCCCGTCGACGAGGCCGTGCGACTCGGCTGCGAGGTGGCGTCGGCGCTCGACTACGCCCATCGGCACGGGGTCATCCATCGCGACATCAAGCCGGAGAACATCCTGCTGCACGATGGGCGGGCGCTCGTCGCCGACTTCGGTATCGCACTCGCCGCCAGCAAGGCTGGGGGCACGCGGATGACGGAGACCGGCATGAGTCTGGGCACGCCGGCGTACATGAGCCCGGAGCAAGCGATGGGCGAGCGGGAGATCACCGCCCGCTCTGACGTGTACGCGCTGGGCGCGGTGCTCTACGAGATGCTGACCGGCGACCCGCCCTTCACCGGCTCCACCGCGCAGGCTGTCGTGGCGCGGGTCGTGACCGAGAGCCCGCGGCCACTCACTCCCCAGCGGCACACGATCCCGCCGCACGTGGAGGCGGCGGTGCTCACCGCGCTGGAGAAGCTCCCGGCCGACCGGTTCGCCTCCGCGGCGGACTTCGCCGCCGCGCTGACCAACCCGGCGTTCACGCTGCCCGGGGGGTCGCTCGAAGCGGCCGCGGTAAGGGCCCCGGGACCGTGGAAGCGCGTCGCCGTGCTGACCGGTGTGCTCGCGGCCGCCGCGTCCCTCGTGGCCATCTGGGCGCTCGCCAGGGGGGCGGGTCATGCCGGGCCGTCGGTCTATGACGTAGTGCTCCCCGATAGCGCCAGGATGAGCTTTACCCACACCAGGACCTTCGCCAGCTCGCCGACCGGCGCTTTCCTGGTGTACACGGCCGAGCGAGGCGGCACGACGGAGCTATGGTACCGGAGCCTCCGGGACGACGATGCGCATCCCATCCTGGGCACCGAGGGCGGGTCCACGCCGACGATCGCTCCGGATGGGCGCCGCATGGCGTTCTTGGCCCGCGGTCAGGTCTGGATCGTACCGATAGAGGGCGGCGCTCCGAGGCCGATCGCCGAGAGTGCGGAGTTGCCCGACCTGCACTGGGTGTCCGACCGGAAGGTCCTCCTCGCGGACGGCGATGGCAAGGTGCTGCGCTGGCTCGATCCCGAGGAGGGAAGTGCCGAGGCCATCGCGATCGAGTATTGCATCCTGCCCGAGCCGGTCGGCGACCGGCTGCTGTGCGGCGGCGGCGCGAACAAGTTCGCCAGGTTTGTCGCGCCGCGAGACAGCGCCGTGGAGTACCTGCGGCTGCTCGGCACCGAACAGTCCGATACGGCGGGGCGACGCGTACGCGGATCGCACTTCCGGATCGTGGACGGGCGGTACCTCGTGTACATGTCGGTCGGGGGCGACCTGCGCGCAGCGCCGATCGAGGTGGCAACGGGGCGGGTCGGTCGGTCCGTGACCATGGTGCGCGGCGTTCGGCGGGAGAACTACACCGGCGCCGGGGCGTACGATCTCACTCCGGCCGGCACGCTGGTCGTCGGCCTCGGAAGGGATGCCGAGGTCGGTCGGATGGTCAGATTCCGGCCCGGACACGGTGCCCAGTCGCTGCCGGTGGAACTGGCCGCGTTCCAGCGGTTCGGCCTGACGCGGGACGGGCGCCGCCTGGCCGCCGTCGTGGAGGGACTCGAGGAGCAGGAACTCAGGATCTACGACCTCCTGGCCGGCCAACGGCAGGTATGGCTTCGCTCCAGGTATATCGGTGAGCCGGTGTGGAGCCCGTCAGGGGACCGCCTGGTCGCCGGGGTTGCGGGGGAGCGTGGATTCGCGGTCATCGTGGGGTCACCGACGTCCGCCGCGCCTCCCGAAACACACCTAGCCGGCATCATCCCGACCGAGTGGCGCGATGACGGCGTCATCGGGGTCGACTTCACCACGGGGCGGTTTTCGCAGGCCAGCCGTCTCGGAGCTGAGCCGTCCGCGGTCGCGCTCCTGGGGGAGCCCGCTTTCTTCCCCGCGCTTTCCCCGGACGGCCGGTGGGTAGCATACTCGGGCGCCGACAACCAGTTGTGGCTGGCTCCGTACCCCGCTACCGGGCGCCGCTACCTGGTGGACCGGAGGTTTGGTGAACCGCAGTGGCTGTCGCCGACCGACCTGCTGTACCTGACGAATGACGCGGTGCTCCATCGGGTTCGCCTGGACGCCGCGAGCGATCCGCCGCTCGGGACCCCCCAGATGTGGCTGGCCGACTCCCTCTTCAAGGATACGCCGGAGCACTCCTACGAGGTCAGGGGGGATGGGAGCGTGCTGTACGTCCAGGGCCCGACCCACGAGCGTGGCACCCATGTGCGCGTGGTGCCGAACTGGGTGGTGCGGATGAAGCGCGCCGTGGACGCGGCGAACCGGTGAGCGACGTCGATCGCCTCACGGGGGCCCTGGCCGACCGCTACCGCATCGAGCGGGAGCTGGGCCAGGGTGGCATGGCGACGGTGTACCTCGCCCAGGATCTCAAGCACGACCGCAAGGTCGCCATCAAGGTGCTGCGGTAAGTCACCATGACTGAGATCGCCGATCGTCGAGCCCCCATCGTCATCCTCGATGAGCGCGCCGTCCAACGCCTGCTCCATTACGAAGAGCTCATTCCCGCCATAGCACGGGCGTTGGCCGATCTGTCTGGTGGCCGCGTCGTCCAACCGGTGCGCGTCGTGCTCCCGATCGCTCCGCACCGGGGCTTCTTCGCCGTCATGCCGGCGTATGCCGGCACGCTGGGGGCCAAGCTGGTCACCTTCTATCCCCACAACGTGGGCATTCACACGCATCACGCGGTGATCATGCTGTTCCGGCCCG
>CAYPAE010000268.1:0-4022 GCA_964408595.1 uncultured Gemmatimonadaceae bacterium
AAACGCCAGGCCAGTCGGTGCCGCTGTAGGGCTCGCCGCTGTGGTAGTCCACGTCGTGGAAGCCGATGTTCGTGACGACGGTTCCCGGCGTGACGGGGACCGAGAACGATTGCCCCGAGCGATCGCTCGTGAGGTTCTGAATGGCGTACTCGTATTCCCAGGTGTTATTGACGCTGGGCGTCGCCCGGGATCCGAGTATCAAACGGCGATCGCCGGGCACATCGATGTTGACGATGGTCACGAATGGGTCCGCCTGCTTCCCGCCGGAGGCAGGACGAGCGGGGAGCGACATCAGCCGCTCCAGTTTGCGGCCCTCGCACTCGGGGCAGGCCACCTTGGTGTTCGACCGCACGAGCTGGTCGAACTCGGCGTGACAGGCATTGCAGCGGTAGGTGTAGATGGGCATGGGATGAGATTCGCGGATCGGGCACCGGAGGTCAAGGATTGGGAGGGGGTGACAATCCCAGGGAGGCAACCCCCGGACCAGGCTACCCCAGGTGCGCCGCGAACCAGGCGAGGGTCATGTCGAACACCCGCCGGAGCTCCGGCGTCTCGTGCTTCTGGCTGTCCCACGGATGCCCGGCGCCGAAGGTGTGGCTCGCGCCTTCGATCGCCAGCAGACGGGTGGTCGGGAGCGGGCTGGCGGCGCGGAGCGCCTCCGCCTCGAGGTGCGAGACCGCTTCGTCCTGCGTCCCGTGGGCGATCATCCACGGGATCTCGAGCCGGCCGGCGGCGCCGAGGATGTCGAGCGATCCGGTGGCGTTCCGCTCCACGTCGTCGAGGATGTCGGTGTAGAGCGGCAGCACCTGCCCAGTGCGAGTGTTTACGATCTCCTTCACGCCCTTCTCCCTCCATTCCATCACCTCGTGCGGCGACCAGCGCTCCACGCTCGAGATCGAGGCCCACGTCACCAGCGCCTGCACTCTCCGGTCGCGCGCGGCGTGGAGCACGGCGATGCCGCCCCCGCGGGAGTGGCCGACGAGTCCGATCGTGGTGGGCGGGGCGATGCCGACCTCGCCGCGCAGCAGGGCGTCCATCAGCAGGCCGAGATCGTGCAGCTCGGCGGAGAAGGTGTTGCGACCGAAGCGCTCGGGCCAGACGAACTCGCCGGTGTCGTCCACCCCGCTGCCGCTGACGTTGCAGGTGATCGTGGCGAACCCGGCGCGCGCCAGCCGGTTAGCCAGCGGCGGGAACATGCCCCAGTCCTTGAATCCCTTGAAGCCGTGGGCGACGACGATCGCCGGCCTGGGGGAATCGCGGCCGGCGGCGCGGACGTCGATCAGAATTTCCCCGAGCGAGCCGTCGAGGCTGTGCTTGGTGAGCGTCGGCGTAGCCATCAGAGGAACATCGCCGTGACTTGGGTAATTGTCATCCCGAGACGGCCGGCTCGAGCAGCTCCAGCTCGCCGGCATCGGCGTCGAGCCGGGCCCGCACGCCCAGCGGAAGGGTCCACTGGTCGTCTATGTGTCCGATGGGAAAGCCGTGCGCGACGGGAACGCCGAGCGGGAGGAAGTACGTCGCCAGCACCTCGTCGAAGCCCAGCGCGCCGTCGGTCATGGCCCGCTTGAGATCGGAGAAGCGGCCGACGGCCACGCCGGCGAGGCGGGCGAGGGCGCCGGCCATGCGGAGATGCGCCAGCATCCGGTCCACCCGGTAGAGGTCTTCCCCCACGTCCTCCAGGAACAGGATCGCCCCGTCCAGATCGGGGAAATGTGGAGTTCCGACGAGACATTGGAGCAGCGTGAGGTTGCCCCCCATCAGCGGCCCCTCGGCGACCCCACCTCGCAGCACGGCGATGCGATTCTCTCGGGGCAACAGCACCTCGGCCGGCTCCGGCAGGCGCTCGAGCCGGCCGGCGGGCTCCGCGGAGGCCAGGACCCGCTCGAAGTGCCGGCGGGAGAAGGGCGGCATCGCGGCCCGCGCCATCGGGGCGTGGAACGTCACCACGCCAGTGCGCTTGGTGGCGGCGTTGAGGATGGCGGTGATGTCGGAATAGCCGATGAGCGGCTTCGGCCGCCGGGCGAGTGCGTCGAAGTCCACCCGATCGAGGATTCGCGTCGTCCCGTAGCCGCCGCGGATGCACCAGATCGCCGCGACATCGGGATCACCCAGCGCGTCGTTCAGATCGGCGAGCCGCTGGTCGTCGGTGCCCGCGAAATAGCCGTGGCGCTCCGCGGTGTTGCGGCCCATCGCCGGTTCGTAACCCAGCGCACGGCAGAGCGATTCGGCCCGCGCTAAATCATCTCGCTCCAGCAGCGGCCCCGCGGGAGCGACCAGCGCGACGCGGCTGCCGCGCGCGAGTCTGGGTGGTCGAATCGACGTTTTTGACCCCATAGTCGCTCCGCCTTAGATTGCCGACACCTTTACAAGGGGAACTGGTATTGCGTGCTTCGCAGCCCGCGTTGCTCGCCGCCGGCCGTGTCATCGTTGAAATGCGGGACGCCATGGTCACCCAATGGGCAAATTGGCTGGGCGACCGCATCACTGCCGCCCCCACGATACCGCGCCGCACGGTGGAGCGGGAGTTCCGCCTCCTGCTCGACATCGTCTCCGAGATGGTCGGCCCACTCCGGCGTGAAGTCAACACCATCTGGTTCCGCGTCTGCGAACACTACGGCCGAGTCGCCTCGGCTCGCGGACTCGCGGCCGGCGAAGTCGTGGAGGAGCTCCAGTTCCTCCGCGAGCTCCTCACCCGCAACCTCGCTCCAGTCCTCGCGGCCATGCGCGCCCGGCAGGGCATGGCCATCATGCTCCAGCTCAACCGGGTGGTCGACAAGGGCATCGCCGTGGCGGTCGTGGGCTACACCGACGCGCTGGTCGCGACCCTCTTCGCCCAGAACGGCGTGCCGACCTCCGGCGCCGAATACGATCGCGCCGAAGTGGAGCGCCAGCTCGACGCGCTGGAGCACGAGCTCAACTCAGTCGTCAAGCGGCCGCAGCGATAGCCGGCACCGGTCCGCCCATGGCGTCCGTGTCCGAGCTTCTGCCGGCCCTTCCCTGGCTGGTACCGTTCCCGAGCCTTTTTCGTCTGGCGAGCAACCGACCCAACCTCTCCGACGTTCCTCCCGCGGCCGGCCCGCTGGTGTCGGTCGTCATTCCCGCCCGCAACGAGTCGGCGACCATCGCGACCGTGGTGAGGTCGGTACTCGCCTCCACGTACGAGCCGCTCGAGCTGCTGGTGGTGGACGACCGCAGTACCGACGACACGGCCGCGATCGTCGAGCGGCTCGCCGCAGGGGATGTCCGCCTCCGGCTCATCCAGGGGGAGCCGCTGCCCGAGGGATGGTACGGGAAGCCGTGGGCGTGCCTTCAGGGATACCGCGCCGCGCGCGGCGACCTCCTCCTCTTCACCGATGCCGACACCCGACACGAGCCCGAGCTGTTGGCGCGCGCGGTAGGCGCGCTACGGGCGGAGCGGGCCGATCTCGTGACCGTGGCGCCCCGGCAGCGCTGCGTGACCCTCTGGGAGCGGCTGGTGATGCCGCAGATCTGGCTGCTGCTGGGCCTGCGCTATCACCCGTCGCGGGTGAACCGGGCGCGGCGCGGGCGCGACGTCATCGCCAACGGGCAGTTCATCCTGCTGCCGCGCGCGAGCTACGAGGCGGTGGGCACCCATGAGACCGTGCGCCACGAGGTGGCGGAGGATCTCGCTCTGGCGCAGGCGTTCCACCGGGCGGGGCGAAAGATCCACTTCGCCTTCGCCGAGCGGCTGATGGAGACCCGGATGTACCAGAGCCTGCCGCACCTGATCGAGGGGTGGTCGAAGAACCTGTACCTCGGCGGGCGGCAGTCCTTTCCGGAGGAGCCGGTGCTGCGAGCGCTGGTGCCGCTGATGCTCGCGGCGGCGTTCGTGTTCTGGCTGGTGCCGCCGGTGGTGCTCGCCGTGACGGGCGGCTCGGGTCGGTGGGGCGCGGCCGCGCTGGTCGCTACCATCAGCTCCGCGGTGTTCTGGGTGTTGGTCTCGGCGGGGATGCGGATTCCGGCGATCTATGGCCTGGGTTATCCGATCGGCGCGCTGGTGG
>CAYPAE010000269.1:0-4013 GCA_964408595.1 uncultured Gemmatimonadaceae bacterium
CGAGTTGAGGTCGAGCGTGCACGGCGACGATGCTCTCGGCGCCACGCTCCACGGCGTGAGCAAGCTGATTGGAGAGGTCGAGCAGGGTCTGTGATGGTGCGTTGGGCATGCTTCATCTCCTGCGTGTATTCAGGTCGGCGATTGGCCGTCGATTCAAGAATACGGCAGGTTGGGAACGGGCGAATCGGCCATCTGGCCGAGGAAGCTGGGGGAGGAGAAGCGCGGGGTTCCGCCTCAACTTGTCACCCTGAACGCAGTGAAGGGAGCCATGCCGGCATGGGCTCCTTCGCTCCGCTCAGGATGACAAAATGACGGAACGGCGGACAGTCATCACAATCATGGGCGAGCGCTGAGGACCAGCGTTCGCGTGACCTCGCTCCCTGCGACGGTGCTCGCCAGCTCCGGCTGCTTCGACTTGGGGCCGAGCGTCCAGCGGACCTGCGTGCGGCCCTCGGCGTCGGTGAGCCCGCGCGCGGGGGTCACGCTTCCGCTCGTCGGCTTGAACACGACCGTCTGCCCTCCGAGCGGATTGCCGTAGGCATCGGTCACCAGCACGATGAGCGGCTTGGGAAGCGGGCGGCCGGGCTTGGCCGACTGGGGCGGGCTCACGAACGCGAGCTTCGCCGGCTTTCCGGGCCGGGCGAGAGCGGTCACCTCGGTCTCCGCGGAATCGCCGGCGAGCCGGATGGCCATGCGCTGAAGGCCCGCGGGCCGGCCAAGGGTCCACAGGACCTTCGTATGGCCGGTCGAGTCGGTGATCAGGCTGCTGTCGGCGAGCCGGCCCGCCGCAGGCTCGAGTCGAACGACCGCGCCCGGCACGGCGTTCCCGTGCCGGTCCACGGTGCGGAGCACGATCGGCTGCTTGAGCGGCGTCCCCACCGAGCCGAGCTGACGGTCACCCGACTTCAAGACGACCGACGCCGCCGGACCCGGATTCGCCGCAGCCACGGCCGCGAACGCCGGCATCGTACGGGCGTTGCCCACCTGCACCCGGGCCCGCTGGCGCCCAGCCTTGGAGCCCAGCTTCCACGTGGCCCGCGCCTCGCCGAGGGAATCGGTGCGCGCCGAAAGCGCGGTCAACGTGCCACCGTCGAGCACGCTCCACGCGACCGGCACGTCGCCCAGCGCCACGCCGAGCGAGTCGGTGACTCGAACGACGACCGGTTCCCGCAATGTGTCGCCCACCTCACCGCTCGGCCCCTTGGTGAGGAGCTCCACCCTGGCGTTTGCCGGCACCGGGTCCGCCTCGGCGCCGAGCGCGGGCGCGACGCTCACGCCCTCCACCGAGATCGTGAGCTGCTGGCGCCCGGGGAGATCGCCCAGCCGCCAGATCGTCTGCACCATGCCGCGCGCGTCGGAGGTGTCGAGCGCCGGCTCGGCCGATGCGCCGGGTGCCACCGAATGGAAGGTGGCGGCGACGCCCGGCATAGGGCGCCCCGTCCGGGAGACGATCTGCGCGGCGACCGGTACCGGCAGCGATCGACCAGCCGGCCCGCGCTGCCCTTCCCCGCCGAGGATGGTGATCGAGCTGGGGACCGGCACCACCTCGACCGCGAGCGGCAGTTGAAGCTGCCCGGCCATCGCGATGAGCGCGGTGCGTCCCGGGCTCACCCCCACCACCTCGGCACCTTCGACCGTCGCGATAGCGGGGTCGGGCGCGGCCCAGGTCACGTCGGCGCCCACGATCGGGTGCCCCCGCGCGTCCACGACGTGGGCGATCAGGGGCATGCGCTGGCTCTCGGGCACCGTCACGAGGGTGTCGTCCACCTCCAGCGACGCCGGCAACTGGCGCACCACTATCCGGGACCGCGCCTCGATCTGGCCGACCCGCACGACGACCGCGGTCGCGCCGGCACCCTGCGCCGTCACCGTGCCCGCTTGGCTCACCTGAGCGATCGAGGGGTCGCCGCTGGTCCACACCGGAGCGATCCCCACCATCGCGGTGCCGCTCGAGTCGGTCACCACCGCCGCGAGCTGGATGGTGTCGCCGATGGCGTCAGCGGTGTCGACCGTCGGGCCGAGGGTGACGCTGTGCGCCCTGAGCGCGGCGGGAGGGAGCATGCCCGGGACGGGGATACCGGCGGAGTGGGTGGAGCTCAGGATGGACGCGAGGGCGGCGCCGGCCGAGAGCAACGCTGCTCCGACCCGCCCCGCGCCCGCCGTCCAGCGCGGCTTGGCCTTGGTCACCGCATTCGGTCGCAGAGTGGGACTCCTTCCTCGCCGGCCATCTCCCGATCGCCGTCGGTGCGGGGCGCCTCGTTGCCGTCGAGGCGGCCGACGAAGATCACGCAGCTTCGTCCGGGCTGCTCCTGATGCTGCGCCCGGGCCTGCCAGCCGGAGCGGCCGGCGGCGAGGACCTCGACCCGCACGCCGGGAGCCGGCGGCACCCGGAGCACGTCCACCGACGTCGCATAGGACTTCTTCGCCGCGTGGTGCCGGGCCTGGGCCGCCGCGACCGAGCGGAGGGCGCTCTTGAGCTGCGCCGCATGGCTGGGCCGCGAGGCCACGGCCTGCGTCTGCGCCGCCGCGGACGCGATCGACCCGAGCAGCGCCAGCGCGACGAGCAGCGAGCAGCGTGGAATCCAGGAAGCCGGCATCTGTCCTCCAGGCGAACGTTGACCGGATGCAGGTAGCGGGCGGTCAGACGGCGATCGACGAGCCGCGGCGATCTACCGCGCTCATCGAGCACCACCCGCCGCCCGCCTGTAGCTCGGGCCTAGATCACCCCATCGAGGATGTGTTGGGCTGAGGAAATGCACAATCCGCAGGAAGCGAACACCGTCGTGCTTTTCGACGGGCATGGCGTGTCACCGACCGCGGCACTGCCAGTGTCTGCAGCAGGAGGACTACATGGAACGGTACTTCGGCCCGCTTCCGCCCTCGCGCGGGGTCCAGCGGGGCCCGAGCACGTCGGTGGCCTTGCAGTCAATGCAGTTCGGTGCGTTCACCCGGAGCTCGTCCCCCACCCGCTCGTAGACGCCCGCCGGGCACACGTGAGAGTAGAAGTCGGCTACCTCGGCGCCGACGTCGGGGCCGACCAGGAGGTGCGAGGGGATGGTATCCCTGGTCGCGTTCCCCGACTTGAAGACCGCGTCCAGCTTGCTGAAGGTGAGCCTGCCGTCCGGGGTGAACGGCTCGGCGGGAACAATCCGCCGCGGGGTGGCGGCGTCCTCGGGCATAGCGATCCTTCCGCCGAACAACCGGCCCCCGGTGATGGTCATGAGCCCGGCCTTGAGCCCGCCGAGGTAGAGTCCGTCCTTGAAGGCGAGGCGCATGTTCCGGGTCCGGTACATGTCGGCCACGATGTAGCTCTCGTCCACCATCCGATCGTAGGCCGCGAGCCGCGCGGCCGAGGTGTCGCCCGCCTTGAGCCCCGCAAACGCCGCGCGCGCGGCGTAAATGCCCGACTGCATCGCGTAGTGGATCCCCTTGAGAGAGGGGACGTCCACCAAGCCGACCGCGTCGCCGGCGAGGAGGACGCCGTCGCCGCTCCGCCGCTCGGGAATCGCGTAGTATCCGCCCTCGGGAATGGTTTTCGCACCCCACTCCACCAGCTGGCCGCCCTCGAGATACTGCCGGAAGAGCGGATGCAGCTTCATCCGCTGGAGCAGCTCGTGGATGTCGAGGCTCGCGTCGTGGTAGTCGAGTCCGACGACGATGCCGAGCGCGATCTGGTTGGGGCCCAAAGGATACATGAAGCTGCCGCCGAAGGCGTCGTGGGGAAGCGGCCAGCCCAGGGTGTGCACCACCGACTCGAGCGGCCGCTTGGCCTCCCAGACTTCCTTCACCCCGAGCGCGAAGATCTGCGGATTGGGCGAGCCGACCCGCTGCCACTCACGCCATGCCTGGCTCAAGGGCCCGCGGCTCCCCTCGGCGATCACCGTCACCTTCGCGGTGAGATCGGTGGGCTCGGCGTAGTCCCCGGTGGGCTGCCGCTCGCGGTCGAGCCCCGAGGGCGTAGTGCGCACTCCGCGCACCGCGTTTCCGTCGACCAGCAGCGCGTCGGCGGGGAA
>CAYPAE010000270.1:0-4009 GCA_964408595.1 uncultured Gemmatimonadaceae bacterium
GGCGCTGGCGCCGGCGCGGAACTCGGCGGCGCCGCGTGAGACAGCGGAGGCGCCGGTGCCGAAGGCGCCGGTGGCGGAGGAGCGGGTTGCCGGTTCTCCCGGTTGACCGCGAAGACCGCACTGCACACCGCGCAGCGGGCTCGCACCCCGGCTTCCGGGACCTTGGCCGGATCCACCCGGTAGACGGTGGCGCAGTTCGGACAGGTGACGTTCATCGGTTCGTCCTCACGACGGTTCCCTGGCTGCCGATCCCTGGCGATCCTCGCCGTTGGTGCCTTGACGCCGGTCCACCACGAAGACGGATCCCGGGAGCGTCTTGGCGTAGCTCTTCATCTCGGTGGCAAGCTCGCTCACCTGCGCCGGATGCGCAAACTTCCGGTGCCGGTTGGTGACGATGCCGATGGAGAGCGTCATCAGCGGGACCCGGTGGAGCTGTCCCCGCCGGTCCTTGCCGAAGAAGTAGCCTGCCCGCCGGTCCTGGTCGTTGTACTGCAGCGGGATCAAGGTATCGAAGACGTCGAGGATTTCGCTGCAGACCGGGCTGATCTCGGTGGAGGCCACGACGAAGATGAAATCGTCGCCCCCGATGTGACCCACGAAGCCTCGCGACCCCAGCAGTCCCTTGACCACGTCGTGCAGGATCCGCGAGAGGAGATAGATGACGCGGTCGCCGTCGTAGTAGCTGTACCGGTCGTTGAATTCCTTGAAGTGGTCGAGGTCGGCGTAGCAGACGGCGAACTCCTGGTCCGACTCGAGCCGGCGGCGGATCTCGCGCTCGATCTCCGTCGTTCCCGGGAGCCGGGTGGAGGGGTGGACCGAGACGTCCCGCTCGGTCCGCACCAGCATCGCGTCGAGACGGGAGCGCTGTTCGGCCGGGGAGAAGAGGCCGCTGATCACTTCGTCCGCCCCGGCGGAGAACCAGGCCTGCACCTGCTCGGGGTGGTGATCCGCGGCGAGGGCGGTGACGGGGACGATCGCGGTGAAGGCGTCGCTCTTGAGACGACGGACGAGACCGACCCCCTCGTTTCGCGCCCCGTTCCCGTCCACGAACAGCATACAGGGATGCCCGCGCAACACGATGGACTCGACCTCGTCCGGGCGGCTGAACACCAGGAGCGGGAAAGTGTTGGCCGCCGCCCACTGGCGGACCAACGCCGGCACCGGGCAGCCGTCCGGCGAGTAGAAGAGAATCGTCGGGCGAGTCCGCACCCCTTTGCCTCTCGTAAGGGTTTACAACTAGCTAACTTAGGGCTCCAGCTGCCGCAAGTCAATCAGAGGAAGAAGGCCCCCACCGCCACCATCAGGTAGACGGCGAGCAGTTGGACCCCCTCGAACCAGTGCGACTCTCCGTCCAGGGTGATGATCGCGGTCACCACCGTCGCCATGCCCAGCGCCACCACCTCGAAGGGCCGGAAGACCAGGTTCATGTCCTGGCCCATCAGCACCCCCGCGAAGACCAGAACGGGAGCCACCAGGAGTGCAACCTGGGTGCTCGAGCCCAGCGCGATCTGGAGCCCCAGATCGATCTGGCCTTTCCGCGAGAGGACCACCGCCGCCGCGTGCTCGGCCGCGTTCCCGATGATCGGAATCACGATCAGTCCGAGAAAGACCGGGGAGAGCCCGAGCGTCTCCGTGGCCTCGGTGGCCGCATGCACCAGAAGCTCGGATTCGATGGCCACGGCGACGGTCGCGCCGGCAAGGACCAGCAGCGCCTTGCGGGGGCTCCACACCGGGCCCTCGAGCGGATGCGCTTCGCCGCCGAAGAGCCGGCGGTGGGTGCGCAGGCTGAACAGCAGCGAGCAGCCGTAGGTGAGGATGAGGATGAGCGCCACCGCCTCCGACATGTGGAGCTCGGCCAGTCGCGCCGCCGCCTCGGGGTGCACCGCGTGGTAGAGCGCCGGGAAGACGAGGGCCACGACCGAGAGCGCCAGCATTCCCGAGCTCATTCCCGCGTTGGTCCGGTTGAAGCGGAGCTCCGAGCGGTTGAGCCCCCCCGCGATGAGCGCGAGGCCCAGGATCAGGAGGAGGTTGCCGAGGATGCTCCCGGTGATGGACGCCTTCACCAGGTCCACCAATCCGGCACGGAGCGCGACCAGCGCGATGATCAGCTCTGCCGCGTTGCCGAAGGTCGCATTGAGGAGACCGCCCACGGTGGGTCCCGTGCGGTGCGCCAGGTGCTCGGTGGCCTCGCCCATGTAGCCGGCGAGAGGCAGCACGCCGAGGCAGGCGGTGAGGAAGATCCAGACCGCGGGCGCGTGCAGGACGTAGCCGAGCAGGATGCTGACGGGCACCGCCGCCAACAGCACCAGCCGCCAGCGGGGCGTGCGACTCTTCTGGAGATGGGGTGGGAGACCAGCGTGCGCCGGCGGGGCCTCGCGCTCGCGCTTCGGCTCCGCGCGGTCGGAGGCCGCGCGGAGTTGGGCCGGCGAGATCCCGGCGTCGCTCAGAATGCGCGCCATGCTGCCGCGGGGCTCGTGCAACGCGGCGAGGAGCAGATGTTCGCTGGAAAGCTCCGCCCCGGCCTCGCGCGCCTCCTTGGAGGCGGTCTCGATCAGGCGCTTGGCGTGGGAGCTGTGGGCCAGCTCTTCCCCGTCCCGTCGCGTCCGGCCGCGGCGCCCGCCGGCCTCGAGCCGCGCGCGGACCTGGTCCGGCTCCAGGCCGAGGCGGCGGAGCACGGGCTCGGCCATGCCGCCCGGACGGAGCAAGGCGAGGAGAATGTGCTCGGCGCCGATCGAATCGTGGCCCAGTCTTCGGGCTTCTTCCCGCGCCTGGGCGAGCGCCTGCTCGGCGCTCTCGCTCAACGTGTGAGGCTTGACGCGGGGTGTGTGGTCGGGGCTCAGAGCGGCTTGGCTTCCTCGATGAGCATGATCGGTATGCCGTCCTCGACCGCGTAGACGAGGCGACAGGCGTGGCAGACCAGCGATTCGGGCTCGGTGCGGTACTCCAGGTCGCCCTTGCACTTCGGGCAAACCAGTATCTCGAGCAGGTCGGGGGCGAGGGTCATGGGGACTCCTGGCCGGGCCGCCGGGCGGCCGCGGCAATGGGGTTCGGCTCGGGGAACCCGAACCGGGTGAGCGCTGCGGGATTCCGACGCCAGTTGGGCAGCACCTTCACCCAGGAGTCGAGATAGACGGGGACCCCGAGCAGCTCCTCGACGCGCGCGCGGGCGTGGGCGCCGATGGCGCCGATCGTCCGACCGCCGCGGCCGACCACGATGCCCTTCTGCGACTCCCGCTCCACGAAGAGCGTGACCCGAATGTACACGGGCCGTTCCGCCTCGCGAAACTCCTCGACCTCGGCGTTGAAGCTGTAGGGCAGCTCGTCGCCCAAGAGCCCGAACGCCGCCTCCCGCAGATACTCCACGACGAAGAAGCGAAGCTGTTGGGTGCCGACGTCGTCCGGCTCGTAGGCGAACTCCCCCTCCGGCAGGTGTTCCCTGATGCGCGCGAGCAGCGGTTCGATCCCGTCGCCGGTGGAGGCCGAGACGGTCGGCCCGGCGCGCTCGAGCTCCGTCCGCCGCGCCGGCGACACCAGGTCACCTTTGGTGTAGACGGTGAGAACGGGAGCCGAAGGCGCGCCGACGAGCCCGGCCACCTGGGCGAAAGGCGGGGCTGGCGCCTCGGGCGCCGGATGGAGGTGGAGGATCAGATCCATCCGGCCGAGGGTGTCGAGCGCCAGCTCCCGCATGCGCACCTGCATGAGGTATGCGGGGTCGAGCAGCCCGGGGAGGTCGTGGAAGATGAACTGGGTGTCGCCCTCGGTGCGCAGGCCGGTCACCGGCAGTCGGGTGGCCTGCGGCTTCGGGCTCACGATGGCGAGGTGGGTGCCGACTAGGGTGTTGAGGAGCGACGATTTCCCTACGTTCGGCGCGCCGGCGAGGGCGATGTGACCGGTCTTCGTCATCCAAGAAAGATACCAATAGCAGAAGACCCCGCCGGGTATGCCCGGCGGGGTCTTCGAAGGAAAAGGCTGGCGAGGACGAGGCCGACCACCAGCCATAGGTCGAGGC
>CAYPAE010000271.1:0-3508 GCA_964408595.1 uncultured Gemmatimonadaceae bacterium
ACCGGATCGTGGCGGTCACGGCTTCCGGGCGCGGACGAAAGCGCCCATCACGCAGCCGCCCACCTCGCGGGCCAGGACTTCGGAATCGAAACCGGCTCCGCTCAGGAACGCGCGTGCGTCCTCGAACTGGTAGATACGGGTGGGCTCGATGTCGACCTGCTCGAAGCCGGCCTCCGCGAGGTAGGTCTGGAACTCGCCCTCGGTCAACGCCCCGGCGACGCAGCCGACCCACAGCTCCATGCTCTGGCGGACCTGAGAAGGCATCTCTCCCCGCACCACGACGTCGGAGACGGCGAACCGGCCGCCCGGCTTGAGCACCCGGAAGGCCTCGGAGATAACTCTCCGCTTGTCTGCCGACAGATTCACGACGCAGTTCGAGATGATCGCGTCCACCGAGTTGTCGGGGAGCGGAATCGCCTCGATCTCGCCGCGGAGGAACTCGACGTTCTCGACGCCGGCCTTCCGCTGGTTCTCGCGGGCGAGCTCCAACATTTCGTCGGTCATATCGAGCCCGTACGCTTTCCCGGTCGGACCCACTCGCCGAGCCGAGAGCAGGACGTCGATCCCGCCGCCGGAGCCGAGGTCCAGTACGGTATCCCCCTCTTTGAGTTCAGCTAGAGCCGTGGGATTGCCGCAGCCGAGAGATGCGAGGACCGCCTCCTTCGGGAGGACGGCCGTCTCTGCCTGAGAATACAGGTCGGAGGTGATCGGATCCGCGGTGTCGCAGCCGCAGCTGCTACCGCAGCACGAGGACCTGTCGCCGCTGGTCGCCCTCCGTGCCGCCTCACCGTACTTCTCGCGAACGATCGTCTTCAAGCTCTCGGTACTCACATTGACCCCTCGATCAAGAATTGTTGATATGTTCTGCGCAAGAAAACCCCCTTCAGCAGCAGCCGTCCTCGCGCGGCGGCAATGGCGTGGCGAGCGTCTGCACCAGATCGGTCACATCGGACAGCGTCTCGGCGTTGAGCGTGTAGTACATCCAGCGGCCTTCGCGGCGGTCGGTCACCAAACCGGCCTCCTTCAGGACTCGAAGATGAAACGAGAGTCTGGACTGGGCGGCGTCGAGCACATCGGTGAGCTCGCAGACACAGCGCTCCCCGTGCCGGAGGCGTTTGAGGATGGAGAGCCGCGTCTCGTCCGACAAGGCGTGGAAGAGGCGGGCGGCGCGGTCGGTGTCCAGGGTGGCGCTGGTAGCCATGGATATATCATATCAAGAAATGTTGATTTGTCAATGAGCCAAGGCGAGGCTTCGGCTCCTTCGCGGCGCTCAGGATGACACCGTGCCAGGCTTCGCGACACTCTCCAAGGCCGTGGCGAGCTCACGGAGCGCCCTGCCCCGATGACTCACGGCGTCCTTCTCGGCCGGGGGCGCCTCCCCGAAGGTCTTGCCGAGCTCGTCGCTCAGGAAGTAGGGGTCGTAGCCGAAACCGCCGTCCCCCTTCGGCTCCTCGAGAATCCGGCCGGCACACGAGCCCTCGAACACGTGGGGGATCGCCCCCTGCGTCGGCAGGTACACCAGAACGCACCGGTATCGCGCTCCCCTTCGGGTCCCCGTTGCGCCGGCCAGCCGGCGAACCAGCTCGGCGTTGTTGGCAGCGTCTACCTCAGCATCGCTGCCGGACGCGCCGGCCCACCGGCGGGAGCGGACTCCGGGGGCCCCGCCGAGGGAGAGGACCTCGAGCCCCGAGTCGTCGGCCACGGTGGGCAGGCCGCTCAGGCGATGGAAGTACTCCGCCTTCCGCCGGGCGTTGACCTCGAAGGTCTCGCCCAGCTCGAGCATGGCCTCGGCCTGACTCGGGTAGAGGCCGATGTCGTCGGGAAACACCAGCTCGACGCCGGCGGGCTCCAGCACCCGGCGGAACTCGCGCTGCTTTCCCGCGCTTCGGGTGGCGGCGAGCAGCTTCACCAGCCCAGCACCTTCTTCTGCGCGTCGAAGAGCTCGGAGATCCCCCGCCCCGCGAGATCGAGCAGAAGCTCGAGCTGTGCGCGGGAGAAGGTGCCGTGCTCGCCGGTGCCCTGCACCTCCACGTAGCTCGTCGGGTGGAGCATGACGACGTTGGAGTCCACCACCGCGTCGCGGTCCTCGGTGTAGGCGAGATCGAGCCGCTCCTCGCCGTCCACCACGCCGATCGACACGGCGGCCACGAGGTTGCCGAACGGCGAGGGGACACCCGTCTTGCCGGAGAGCCAGGCGCAGGCGTCGGCCAGGGCCACGCACCCGCCGGTGATGCCCGCCGTGCGGGTGCCGCCATCGGCCTGGAGCACGTCGCAGTCCACCCGGATGGTGTATTCCCCGAAGGCCATCGTGGCCATCGCGGCGCGAAGCGAGCGGCCGATCAAGCGCTGGATCTCCTGGGTGCGCCCCCCCGGCCCGTTTCGCTCGCGCTGGGTGCGCTCGATTGTGGCGCGGGGCAGCATGGCGTACTCCGCGGTCACCCAGCCCTCCCCGGTTCCCTTCTTGAATCCCGGCACGCCGGGCTCGACGCTCGCCGTGCAGTGCACCAGGGTGCCACCCATCCGGATGAGGCAGGAACCTTCGGCGTAGGGATTGGCGTTCCGCTCCAGCACGAGAGGGCGGAGCTGATCGTTGGCGCGGCCATCAGGACGGGGCACGGAGACGCTCCACGAGGGCGGAAGTCGAATAGCCGGCGAGCAGAGGCACCCGCACGACGCGGCCGCCGCGAGCCTCCACCCAATCGGCTCCGACGATGCTTTCCCGAGTGTAGTCGGCGCCCTTGACGAGCACGTCGGGCTCGAGCGCCTGGATGAGGGCCAAGGGCGTGTCCTCGTCGAAGAGCACCACGCAGTCCACCGCGGCGAGGCCGGCGAGGACGCGGGTTCGCGCCTCCTGCGCCGATACCGGGCGCTCCTGCCCTTTTCCCAGGCGGCGCACCGACGCGTCGCTGTTCACGCCGACGACCAGTGCCCCCCCTTCCCGGCGAGCCGCCTCGAGCAGCTCGACGTGTCCGGGATGGAGCAGATCGAACACACCGTTGGTGAAGACCACGGCGCCGGCCACCGACCGCCGCCAGGCGGATGCCGCCGCGAGCGCGCGGACCTTCTCCACCGTCGGGTTCATGGCTCCGGCACCGACGATCCCGGGGAGAAGAGCGCCTTCAGCGCGGGCGGCGCGATGAACGTCGTTACCATCACCATGAGGAGCACGGCGCCGAACACCTCGGGGCCCAGGACTCCGGCGCGTCGGCCGATGTCGGCGAAGATGAGGCCCACCTCTCCGCGCGGCACCATGCCCACCCCGACGACGAGCCGCCGGAACCTGGTCCACGGCGCGGCCCACCCGGCCGCGACCTTGCCGATGACCGCGAGGAGGATGAGCGCCGCCGCCATCAGGAGCGTCCCTTGTGCCTCGGGCGTGGACGGATTCAGCAGGGAGAGGTTGACCGAGGACCCCACGCTCACGAAGAAGATCGGGGTGAAGATAGAGGCGACGGGACGCACCTCCTGCTCGATGGTATCGAACTGGTTGGTCCCGGAGAGTATGAGA
>CAYPAE010000271.1:3518-4006 GCA_964408595.1 uncultured Gemmatimonadaceae bacterium
GAAGGATACGACGAGGCCTCGTTCCGGCAAGTGATGATGAGCGCGGAGCCGGCCAGCCCGGCCAGCGCCGCGAGCCCGAGGGCGAAGGCGATGGACGCCACCAGCAGGACGTAACGGACCCGCATCCGGACGATGACGTCGAAGAGCCGGGGCGCCGCGTACCGGCCCACGATCACCGCTACGACGAGGAATCCCACCGCGACGGCGAGGGTTCGCAGGATGCCGAGAACGCTCACCGCCGCGCCGGCGGCCACGCCCGTCACGACGCTCAGAATCACGAGCCCGAGCACGTCGTCTATCACCGCGGCGCCGATGATGATTCTGGCCTCGGGCGTGTTCATCCGGCCCAAGTCCGACAGGACCCGGGCGGTGATTCCCACCGATGTCGCGGTGAGTGTCGCGCCGATGAAGATGGCCGCGGTCACCAGGTCGCCGCTTCCCGAGGCGGAGTGCGGCGCGTAGCGCCAGAAGAGGTAGCCGAAGGCGAA
>CAYPAE010000272.1:0-3974 GCA_964408595.1 uncultured Gemmatimonadaceae bacterium
AGCATCTCCCGCGCACTCTCCCGGTCCACCGCCTGGCCATACTCCGCAAGCAGATCCGACTGGCGGATGTCCGCCTGCAGCTCCTCCGGGGTGAGCGGCGCCATCCGGGATCCGGGCGGGATCAGCCGAGCCGCGACGACCGGCGTCGGCGTCCCCCGCGGATCGAGCACCGTGATCGCCGCCTCCCCGATGCCGAGCGACGTGAGGGTCTCCTCAAGTTCGTAGAATTCCGTCTTGGGGAAGGTGCGCACGGTCGCCTTGAGCGCCTTGTCGTCGTCCGGCGTGTGCGCCCGGAGCGCGTGCTGGACCCGGTTGCCCAGCTGCGCCAGCACGTCGGTCGGGACGTCCTTCGGCGTCTGGGTGACCAGGTAGACCCCGATGCCTTTGGAGCGGATCAGCCGCACTACCCGTTGGATCTGGTCGAGGAACGCCTCCGGCGCGTCGTCGAAGAGCAGATGCGCCTCATCGAAGAAGAAGACCAGCTTCGGCTTCGGCAGGTCGCCCACCTCGGGGAGGTTGTGGTACAGCTCCGCCAGCAGCCACATCATGAAGGTGGAGAAGAGGGCCGGCTTGTCCTGCGCGTCCGCCAGCTCGAGACAGGTCACCACCCCGCGCCCGTCCGAGGTGGTCCGCAGCATGTCGCTCACGTCGAACTCCGGCTCGCCGAAGAAGAGGTCCGCCCCCTGCGCCTCGAGCTCCACCAGCTTGCGCAACAGCACCCCGACCGTCGCCTTCGACATCCCGCCATAGCTCGCCAGCGCCGGTTTCCCTTCGTCGGAGGCGAGGAACTGGAGCAGGGCACGGAGATCGTGAAGGTCGAGCAGCGGAAGCTGGTTGTCGTCGGCGTACTTGAACACCAGCGTGAGCACGCTGGTCTGGGTCTCGTTGAGCGAAAGCGCCTTGCCGAGCAGCAGCGGGCCGAACGAGCTGACGCTCGCGCGAAGCTGCACCCCGAGTGCGCCGGTGAGGCTCACGAACTCCACCGGCACGCCGGCCGCGGTCCAGCTCCAGCCGATGTCGTTCGCCCGCCCCGTGATCTTTTCGTTGGCCTGCCCGGGCATCGCAAGCCCGCTCAGGTCGCCCTTGATGTCGGCCACGAAGACCGGCACCCCTTGCGCCGACAGCTGCTCGGTGAGGAGCTGGAGCGTCCTGGTCTTGCCGGTGCCGGTGGCGCCCGCCACCAGACCGTGCCGGTTCATCATCGCGATCGGGATGCGGATCTTGGGTTCCTGGTGGATGCCCTGTCCCTCCAGCGCCGCCCCCAGGGTCACCGCGGGATCACTGAAGCCGTAGCCCGCGAGGAGCATCTCGGCGAAGGAGGTCATCGGTCGCTCTTCTCCTGGTTGAGGGCGGTGAACAACGCTACCAGCCGGTCGTTCAGCCGCTCGATGTCGTAGTCCCGCTCGACCCGCGCCCGCCCCGCGGCGCCCATCGCGCTCCAGCGGTCGGAGTGGGCAGCGAGGTCCCGCAGCCGTCCCACCAGGGCTTCCGTATCGCGCTCCGGCACGAGGAATCCGGACGCTCCATCCTCCACCAGCTCCGGGATGCCGCCGTGGATGGTGGCGACCACCGGGAGCCCGGAGGCCATCGCCTCCTTGAGGACGTTGGGGATCCCTTCTTCGTCGCCGTCTCCCGCCGTCACGCTGGCGGCGACCAGCGCGTGGGCCCGGTCCAGCGCCTCACGCACCTCATCGGACGCGGTCCATCCCAAGAACCGCACCCGGTCGCGCAGCCCCAGCCGGTCGCGGAGGGCCTCGAGTGACGCCCGGAGCGGGCCGTCGCCGGCGATCTCGTAGGACACGTCGATCCCGGCATCCTGGAGCCGGCGGACCGCGTTCAGAACGTAGGCGATCCCCTTCTTCTCGACCAGCCGCGCCACCGTGACCAGCCGCAGTGGGCCACCGGGGTCCGGACGCCGCGGCCGGAACTCCCACTGCCGAAGATCGATGCCGGTCCCATGCACCACCACCCGTTCCGGAGGCGCGCCCAGAGCGACGATTCGCCGGGCGAACGCCTCGCAGACGGGCAAGAAGAGCGCAATCCGCCGGAACACCCGGGCGTAGACTCGGGGGCCCCTGGTCGCGACGTAGCGGGTGATGTCCGAGCCCCGGATGGCGGCGACCAAACGTCCGTCCAAGACCCCGGCGCGACGGAGCCGAGAGGCCTTGAAGGCGTCCTGGACGAAGGGGAGATAGCAGATGTCGAACTGCTGCCGGGGCAGGAAGCTGGCGGTGCGGCGCAGGTGCTCGAGGGTCCAGCCCCGGCGCCAGTACGCGAGCGGATTGAGCGTTCGCAGCAGGATCCGGCGCTCCTCACCGTGATGCGCGAGCACCAGGCGCGCGGCCGCCCGCCAGCGTCGGTCATGGGGGAACGCCACCGGATATCGGGTCCGCGCCCCGAGCCCGAGCCGCTCGACGTCGGGATGGAAGGTCACGTCCGGCTGCGGTCGGTCGGCGAAGATTTCCACCGCGTGTCCCCGGCGGATCAGCCCGCTGATCTGATTGAGGAACGGGGTTTCGGCCAGGACCGGGAATTCCCCGACCAGGCAGGCGACCCGCATCCTCAGCCGGCACTCAGCAGGTCCACCACTCTCTCCATCTCTGCCACGGTGTTGTAGCAGTGAGGGCTCAAGCGGATGGAGCCTTCGCGCAGGCTGCAGACGATCCGCGCCGCCTTGAGTCGGCGGTGGACTTCCTGCACGCCGTCGGGGGCGATGCAGAGGATCCCGGACCCGCTCGCGCCGCGGGGCGAGACGATCCGCGCTCCGCTCCGCTCCGCCCAGGCGATCACCGGCTCGTGCAGGGTGCGGATGTGATCGCGGATCCGCTCGATCCCGATCGAGAGCAGCAGCGCAAGCGAGGCGTTGAGGCCGGCGAAGTCCTGGTACGGAAGCGTCATCAGCTCGAAGCGGCGGGCGTCGGCCCTGAGCGTGTCGTCGTACTGGGTGAGCCGGGTGAGATCGTCGGTCCCCTCGAACGAGAGCCAGCCGGTGATCGCCGGGTCGAGCGTCCCGATCAGATCGCGGTGAACGTAGACGAAGCCCGAGCCCCAGGGTGAGAGCAGCCACTTCTGCGCGCCGCAGGCCAGCACGTCCACTCGGGTGCGCGAGAGATCCATCGGCAGCTGTCCGATGCCCTGGATCGCGTCCACCACCAGGAACGCCCCGGTCTCACGCGTCGCGGCGGAAAGCCGGTCGAGATCCACCAGGTAGCCGTTGCTGAACTGCACCAGCGACACGGCGAGGACGCGCACCCGCGGATCGCGCAGCCGCTCCAGCAGCCGCGCCTCGTCCGGCCAGCCTTCGGGGGTCGTCGGCACCAGCTCCATGGTGACGCCGCGGTCCTTGAGCCGCAGCCAGGGATAGACGTTGGCGGGGAACTCCTTGTCGCTCACCAGCACGATGTCGCCCGGCTCGAGCGGAAGCGCGCGAGCCGCCATGCTGATCCCGAAGCCGGTATTGACCGTGAGCGCGATCTCCTCGGCCGCGGCGCCGACGAGGCGCGCGATTCTGCGGCGGGTCTCGGCGAGCATCGCGAACAGCTCGCGGTCCGGCAGCTTGTGTGGGGCCGCGCGGCCCCGGTTGAACTCCTCCAGCACCAGCCGGGTGCCCTCGGGCAGCGGGCCGATGCTCGCGTTGTTGAGGTAGGTGGTGTCGGAAGTCCAGGGGAATTCGGTGGAGCGGAGGAGGTCCACATCGAAGCTGGGTGAAGCGTGAAACGTGAAAGGTGAAGAGGCCGCAGCCCCCACCCTACCCGCGGCAGATTGCTCGGGACCAGTCCCCCCTCCCTCTTCACCTTTCACCCTTCACTCTTCACGCTGTTATGGCTCTCTTCTCAGTCTGGGGTCATATGCTAGGGCCGCACCGCGGCGGCGACGGGCGCCACACCGGGCGTGACCGCGACCGACTGGGAGATCAGGCCGACCGACAGCGAGAGCCACGCGCCGTAGAGCACCCGGCTGAGGACGTCCCGCCC
>CAYPAE010000273.1:0-3967 GCA_964408595.1 uncultured Gemmatimonadaceae bacterium
AGCCGCTCGCCGCCGGAAGCGCCCGGTCCACGGTGACGCTGCGTCCCGGCGAGCACGTATTGAGCCCATCGTTCTGAGCCCCCCGCGCCGGCTCCGGGGGCGATGAGAGCCCTCACCCTCACCGGAACCGGCGGACTGGATCGCCTCCAACTCCAGGAGGTCGCGGCTCCGGCGATCGGCTCGCCCGACGAGGTGCTGGTGCGGGTCCGCTGCGCCGCGCTCAATCGGTTGGATCTCTGGATGACGGGGGGTCTCCCCAACGCCAAGCCGTCCTTCCCGCACGTGGTGGGCTCCGACGGCGCGGGCGAGGTCGAGGCGGTGGGCGCCGCGGCGGGGCGTTGGCGGCCAGGCGACCGGGTGCTGATCAACCCCGGACTCTCCTGCGGCCATTGCGCGGGGTGCGAGGAAGGCGAAGAATCGCTGTGCTCGAACTACGCCATTCTGGGCGAGCACCTCCCGGGGACCGCGGCCGAGCTGGTGGTCGTGCCGGCCGCAAACCTTGGGCGGGTACCCGAGGGGATGTCGTGGTCCGAGGCGGCGGGGTTCACGCTCTCGACCCTGACCGCCTGGCGGATGCTGACCGGCCGCGCCAAGCTGCAGGCCGGCGAGACGGTGCTGATCTGGGGCGTCGGCGGCGGGGTCGGCATGGCCGCGCTCCAGATAGCCGTTCTGCTCGGTGCCCGCCCGATCGTAACCAGCGGCTCCGACGCGAAGCTCGCGGCCGCGGTCCGCCTCGGCGCGGCGGTCGCGGTGAACCACAAGTCGGCGGACGTGGTCGCGGAGGTGCGGAGAGAGACCGGCGGCCGGGGCGCCCAGGTCGTCGTCGATTGCGTCGGCGAAGCGACCTGGTCCAACTCGCTGCGCGCGCTCCGCCGTGGCGGGCGCCTGGTGGTCTGCGGAGCCACGACGGGTCCAGCGGTTTCGTTCGATCTCCGGCGCCTCTTCTGGCGCCAGTGGAGCATCCTCGGCTCGACGATGGGGAACCGCCGGGAGTTCGCCGAGATCGTCCGGCTGGCCCAGGAGGGCAAGCTCTGGCCGGTGGTGGACAGCGTGGTGCCCCTCGCGGACGGCGCCGCGGCCTATGAGCGGATGCAGCGGGGCGAACAGACCGGAAAACTCGTAATCGAGGTGTCGCCGTGAGCGAACTGTGGGAGCGCCTCCTAATCGGGGCGGAGCAGATCGGCAGCGTGGTCCCCGCCCTTGTGGGCGCCGCCGTGATCATGCTGACCGGCTACTTCCTCGCCCGGCAGGTGCAGCGCTGGGCCGATGACACGCTCAAGAAAGTGGACTTCAACCGGATGGCGGCCGCCGGCGGCCTCGACGAGGTGGTCGGCCGCACCGGGTCCCGGCTCGACCCGGTGCGGGCGCTGGCCAAGCTGATCTTCTGGCTGGTGATGCTGGTGGTGATCCTCCTCGCCAGCACCGCCCTCGGCCTCGAGAGCATCAATCAGATGTTCGGGATGATGCTCGCCTTCATCCCGACGCTGATCGCGGCGATCGTCATCATCATCCTGGGGATGATCGTCGGAGAGTTCGTCCGCGGGCTGATTCTGGCGTCGGCGGGAGGGGTGGCGGGGGTGCCCACGGTGGCCAAGATCGCCAAGGGCGCCGTGATCGTCATCGCGATGTTCATGGCGCTGCAACAGGTGGGTGTCGCCGAGGAGATCGTGACCGCGGCGTTCACCCTCATCCTCGGCGCGGTGGCGCTGGCGGTCGGGCTCGCGTTTGGGCTCGGCAACCGCGAGCTTGCCGGGGAGATCACCCGCCGGTGGTACGAGGAAGGCCAGCGTCGCGACCGCCGCCGCAGCGACCGGCAAGGCCCCAACACGCCGCCGGGAGGGGAGCCGCCGATACTGGATTAGGCGGGCAGGCGGGCAGGCGGGCGCGCGGGCGGAAGGGGTGCACGGCAGCGCCTGGTGGTATAACACGCTTCGATTAAATTGCAAACTGCCGGCCCGCCCGCCCGCGTGCCCGTCTGCCCGCCCGCCTACCTCAACCTATACCTCCCCACCGTCCTGGTCCCATCCGCGTTCTTGAGCGAGGCGTAGATCGCTCCGCTCTCGCCGAACCCCGCCAGGGACCCTCCCGCGGGGAACATCACCTCGCGCTGCCAGGCGCCCTGCCGGTTGTGCACGTCATAGACCATCGGCGCGTCTTCCTGACCCCGCGGGCGCTGCAGCCACACCTCGCCGTTCGGGCGGCCCAGCGCGAAGTCGAACGGCGGTTTGGTCTTGGCGAACGGGTAGTCGATCGGAAGTTCCTGCGGCATGCCGTACTGCTTGCCCTGCTCGCGCACCTGGGCGAGAACCCGCTCCTTGTCGGCCTGGGTGACCGGCTGCCCGGTGTACTTCCGGCTCTTGCCCTGGCTCCACGTTCCGTCAGGCGCGCGCCAGTCCACCCTATTGTGCCGGCCCCGTGCCACCCACGCGGTGCCGTTGGCGAGCACGCCGAAGAAATCGTTGGGCGCGAACACCGTCGCGGCCGGCTGCTTCTGCTCGCCGAACTTGGCCTCGCCGAACTCCGGCGCGGTGAGGAGCGCGACGGTGTCCACCTTGCCCCCGGCCAGCTCGATCCGGAGCACCGGAACGCTGTCCGGTCTTTTCGTCTGCCCCGGTTCGGGGTCGAGCATGGTCCGATAATCGATCTTGTATCCGTGGCCCATGGTGTCGTACACCAGGACCGGCGCGGTGCCCGCGACGGGCGCGATCGCCAGCACCCCGAGCGGCTGGCCCCGCTCGTTCCACAGCGTGGTGCGGACCGCGCTGAAATCCACCAGCGCCACCGTGTCACCGGCGAGCAGCGCGACCCAGCCGGGGAACTTGTACTCGCCGGGCGCCGAGTCGGGCTTGATGGCCTCCACCCTCCTGCCGAGCGTGTCCAGCTTCCCGCTGCCGAAGGCGGCGCTGAGGAACAGCTTGGCGCGGGTATCCGCGAACACCACGCGGCCGCTGTCCAGCTCGACCACGTTGCTGAGCTGGCCGAAGCCGCCCGGCAGCTTGGCCTCGAGCGTCAGGCCACTCTGGCTCTCCGCCTTTGAGCATCCGACCAGACCGAGCAGTGCGACAGCGCAGAGCGATGGAACCGACTTCATTGAGCTCCTCCAGAGGTCGAGCGGGCGGTGGCGGCGGGGATGGGGAATGCGATGAAGCGGGTGCCGTCGGTCACTCGCTCGGCCACCAGCGCCTCTTCGGCGCTCACAGCCACGATACGACCCGTCCCGGGCACTCGGATCTCCCTGACCAGGCGCCCGGCGCGGTCCACCTCATGATAGCGGCGTGACGAGTCTGCCGGGGCCCGACTCTTCTCCAGCCAGACGGTTCCAGCCGGGGAGGTGAGTCCGGCGACGAACGGCGGCTTCACGGCGGCGAAAGGCAGCTGCTCCGCGGTCGAGCGGAGCTCGGGCGGGAACTTCCGGTAGAACAGCTCCCGGTCGTACTGGGTCACCTCGAGCACCCGGTCGGCGAGCGGATCCCCTTTCACCCAGGCACCGTCGGGGGCGCGCCAATCCACCCGGTTCTCGATCACCCGCGCGACCCACACCGACCCGTCGGGGAGCACACCCCAGTGGTCGGTGCCGCTCAAGGCCCGAGGCTCGAAGCGGCGCCCGGCGTCGCCGGCCACCTCCGCGAGGTCGAGCGGCGCCAGCCGGGCCACGCTGTCCAGGCGGTCGAATCCCGGGCTGGCGGCGACGATGGTCGCCGAGTCGCGGTTGCCGCTTCCGTCGGGACCGGGTGGCGGCTTGAGCTCGAGATACCAGCGGCCGGCGTCGTCCCGGGCGTCCGGGAGCGCGCCGCGGGTCCTGGCGGGTGCCGGAATCGCCCGGACGAGCCGGCCGTCCGGGGTCCAGAGACTGACCCGCCGCAGTCCCCAGTCACCGACGTAGAGCGTGTCGCGGGCGACGAAGACGATCGAAGGGTTACGAATCTCCGTGGTGCCCTCACCGCCCAGCGGGGCGACTTCCCGGGCA
>CAYPAE010000274.1:0-3964 GCA_964408595.1 uncultured Gemmatimonadaceae bacterium
GGAACACTACCAGCAGCACCGGCACGAGTCCAGGGGGAACGGCCAGCCCGGCGGCTCTAGCGAAACCCGGTCGGGCGCGATTCCGTCTGATGAGTCCCCTCAGGCCAGCTGAGGGGACCACCCGAGGATCGTCGGCACAAACGGCCCCCTGAGGGGGCCGTTTTTCATGGGAAGGTGGAGAGATGAATCGCCGCCAGCGGATCTTCGCCGGAGTGGTGATCGCGCTGCTTCTCCTGTCGGGCGGGACCACGCTGTGGATGGCGACCTGTGGTCTGGCCGGATGTCCCACGGTCGAGCAGCTCCGCGGCTTCCGCCCCAGCGAGGGCAGCCGGGTGCTCGACCGTAACGGCACACCGCTCGGACGGCTGGCCTACGTCCGGCGGATCAACCTGCCGCTCGAGCGGGTGCCCCGTCACGTTCGCGCCGCGTTCATCGCGGCCGAAGACCGGCGGTTCTACTACCACGGCGGCATCGACTGGCGCAGCGCGGGGCGCGCGCTGGTGCGCAACTTCCGCTCGCTCGCCGTGCGCGAAGGGTTCAGCACCATCACCATGCAGGTGGTGCGGAGCGCCTTTCTTCCCCACCTGTCGCAGGAGCGCTCGCTCCGCCGGAAGCTGATCGAGATCGAGCTGGCCCGCCGGCTCGAGCGGGCGCTGCCGAAGCAGCGGATCCTCGAGCTCTACCTCAACGTCATCTATCTCGGCAACGGCACCTACGGTGTCGAGGCGGCGAGCCGCGACCTCTTCGGCAAGAGCGCGGGCGCGCTGACGGTCGGCGAGGCGGCGCTCCTCGCCGGCCTCGCGCGCGGGCCCTCGATCTACTCGCCACGCCGCCATCCCGACCGGGCGCGCGGCCGCCGCGGCGTCGTGCTCGCCCTCATGGCGCGAGAGGGATACCTGAGCGCCGGCCAGGCCGAGCGCGCGGGCCGGGAGCCGCTCAGGCTCGCGGCCTCGGGCTGGAAGCCGCGCCGCGATCTGTCGCAGGCGCTCGATCCGGTGCGCGCCGCGGTGGACTCGATCCTGGGCGAGGACGTCGAGATCGTGGGCGACGTCGTCGTGCATACCACGCTCGACGCACGGGCGCAGCGCGCCGCGGAGCGCGCGGTGAGCGACCGCGCGGCCGCGATCGAGCGCGGCAGCGGCTCCGCGTACCGCCGGGAGGGGCACGAGCTTCAGGGCGCGCTCGTCGCGGTGGATCCGCGGAACGGGGAGATCCGCGCCCTCATCGGCGGCCGGCGCTTCGTCCAGCGCGGGTTCAACCGCGCGCTCGGCGCGCGCCGCCAGCCGGGCTCGGCCTTCAAGCCATTCGTTTATGCCGCCGCGCTCTCGGACGGCTATACCCCCGCCAGCGTGGTGGACGACTCGCCGGTCGAGGTCACCGACGGCTCACGGGTGTGGCGGCCGGTGAACTTCGGCGGAGAGTACGCCGGCTCGGTCACCCTCCGCCGCGCGCTCATGACCTCGGCCAACGCCGCCACCGTGCGGCTGAGCCGCGCGGTCGGCGAGCGTCGGGTGGCCGCGCTGGCACGGAAGGCGGGGCTTCGCGGCGAGCTCGATCCGGTGCCGTCGCTCGCTCTCGGCGCGGTGGAGGCGACCCCGCTCGAGCTGGTGGTCGCCTACGCGCCGTTCGCGAACGGAGGGTACCGGGTCGTGCCGTCGCTGGTGCGGCGCATCGAGCTGGCCGACGGCACCGAGCTGTGGCGAGCCCCGCAGCGGAGGCTCGACCGGGTGCTGGGTGAGGCCGAGTCGTTCCAGATCACCTCGATGCTGCGCTCGGTGGTGGACGGTGGGACGGGGCATCTGGTGCGCGAGCTCGGAGTGCGCGGCCCCGTCGCCGGAAAGACCGGCACCACCAACAACGGCGCGGACGTCTGGTTCGTGGGGTATACCCCGACCGTGGTCGCCGCGGTCTGGTTCGGGTACGACGTGCCCCGCGCGATCGCGCCGAACGCGTCCGGCGGCCGTCTCGCCGCGCCGGCGTGGGCGGCGTTCTATAAGAATGGATGGAAGGAGAAGGCGCCGGCCTCGGCGTGGGAGCCGCCGGTGGGGCTGGTGAGCCGGACCATCGACGGGTACACCGGCGACATCGCCAACGAGTGGTGCCCGACGACCCAGCGCGAGTGGTTCAAGCCGGGGAGCGAGCCGGTTCGGATCTGCCTGCGCCACGACGCCCCGCTCATCAATCGGCTGGAGCAGTTCGGCCGCGACGTGGGCGAGGCGTTGAAGGATCTCTTGGGGCTGTGACGGAGGCGGGGCAGCGGGGCCGCGGGGCAGTTCGCTCCGTCCACCAGAGACCGCTGGTGTGCCGGTGCTGCCCCGCTGCCCCACCGCCCCGCTGCCCCGCTGTTAGAACGTCGCGGTGTCCACCGCCAGGCTGTAGGGCGGATACTGGAGCAGCTCGCGGCGCACCTGGCGAGCGTTGCGAAGCACCTTCGATGGATAGCGGCGGCAGTTCGGGGTGTTGCTGCCGGAGATGCATCCGTTGTACCGGAGCAGCGCGCGGCGTACGTTGCCGGTGCGCTTCAGGTAGTACCCGAAGACCCGGGCGCCGTGGCAGATGTTGGCTTCCACCTGGAGCAGGTCGTTCGAGTCGCAGTCGTACTCGCCCGCGTGGAAGTGCATCACCTGCATGAGCCCCATCGCGCCCTGGCTGCTCCGCGCGTCAACGTCGAGTGGTGCATTCTCGGTGAGCAGCACGCCGGCCAGGAGACTGGGCTCGACCTGCAGATAGTTCGCTTCCTTCACGATCGCCCGCGCGATCCGCTCCGATATCGACCGCTCCCGCGTCCGGCTGAAGAAGATCCGCGCCAGCGGCCAGTGCTCGAACCGGGCGACGACCTGCCGCTCGAGCGCCGCGCTGTCCACCCGCACCGGCAACCGGAACGGCGTCGCGACCGACCCGGCCAGGACCAGGCTCCCCACCTGGCGATCGGACAGCGGGCGGAACGGCGGCGTCCACTGCACCGACGCGACGAGCAGGGTCAGCGACAGCGCGACGAGGAACGGGCGGCGCGGCGATTCGATACGGCGCACTGCGGCGTGTTCTGGCGAATTCATGTGAATACGCCCTCCCCGATCGGCGTAAGCGATGATGATTCGGGATTCAGGAAGAGCGTCAGCAAGTTCCGGGCGATATCAGGATGTACAGAAATCGTACTGCGGAGAGATTTGACACCGAGCACGTCCTCATCCTGAGCGACAGAAGTGTCATGCTGCTGCGATTCGCTTCCAGACTACCTCTCGAACGAGCGGAGCAGCTCGAGCATCTTCACGTCGTAGGAATCGGGCGAGTCGTCGTCGTCCGCGATCTCGTAGTTCTCCTGCGGGGTCTCCAGTATCAGCGGAATGCCGGCGCTGCGTCGGTCGCCGACCAGCCAGCGGAACGGCTCGGTGCCGATCCTTCCGTCGCCGATCAGCACATGGCGATCCTTGTTGGAGCCGAGCGCGCCTTCGCTGTCGTTGAGATGGAAGAACGCCGGCGGCGACCCGGCGGCCGACTCGAACCCGTCCAGAATGTCTCCCAGCGCGACGGCCGATGCCGCGATGTCGTGCCCCGCCGAGAAAAGATGACAGGTGTCGAGCCCGTAGCCGGTCCGACGGCGCAGGGCCGACGGCACCGGGTCCAGCATCCCGCCCACTTCCTCCGGCGTCTTCCCCACCGTCATTCCCGCGCCGGCGGTGTTCTCGATCAGGACCTTCGTCTCCCCCGGCACGGACTCGAGTGCGCGGGTGATGGCGAGCGCGACTCGCCCCAGCGCCGCTTCGCGGTCGCCGTCGGTCGCGGCCCCGGGATGGAAGCACAGCGCGCCGGCGCCGAGCGCGGTCGATCGCTCGAGCTCCTTCCTGAGCCCGGCGGCCGCACGTCCCCACTTCTCCTCGTCGGAGGTGGCGGTGTTGAGCACGTACGCGGCGTGCACCAGCACGTTGGCCGGCTCGATCCCCGCCGTGCGCAGGGCCTCCCGGAA
>CAYPAE010000275.1:0-3963 GCA_964408595.1 uncultured Gemmatimonadaceae bacterium
CACCGACGGCTTCTTCCTCGTGCCTCGCCATGGCGCGATGGAGGAGTCGTGAGCGCGGCCGAGGTTGCGAAGGAGACCGGCGTCCGGCTCGCCGCTGCCGAGCCGCTCAACGCGACGTTGCACTGGTCACAGGAGCTGCTCGACGCCGAGGCCGCGCGGGTGGAGGCTGCGCGCTCGCCCGGTCCGCTCGCGGCGCTGCCGATCGCCCTGAAGGACAACATCGTCACCGTCGAGCAGCCGACCACCTGCGCTTCCCGGATCCTCAAGGGGTACGTGTCGCCGTTCACCGCTACGGCGGTGACTCGCCTTCGCGAAGCCGGCGCGATGGTCGCGGCCAAGACCAACATGGACGAGTTCGCCATGGGCTCGTCCACCGAGCACTCGGCGTTCGGCCGGGTGAAGCACCCGATCGATCCCGCGCGAGTGCCGGGTGGCTCCTCCGGCGGATCGGCGGCGCTGGTCGCCGCCGGCGTCGTGCCGGCGGCGCTCGGCTCCGAGACGGGCGGCTCCGTGCGGCAGCCGGCGAGCTTCTGCGGGGTTGTGGGCATGAAGCCGAGCTACGGCCGGGTGAGCCGGTACGGGCTCGTCGCCTTCGGATCCTCGCTCGACTGCATCTCCGTTTTCAGCCGGAACGTGGAAGACGCCGGCCGGGTGCTGAGCGTGATGAGCGGACACGATCCTCTCGACTCGACGACGGTGGACCGGCCACCGATGCCGGTGCCCGCGCCTTTGCCGGATCTCAAGGGTCTCCGCGTCGGATTGCCGCGGGAGTACTACCCCGCTGACCTCGACCTCGGAGTCGGGGCCGCGCTTCAGCGCACCCGGGAGGCGATCCAGGATCTGGGTGGCCAGGTCTGCGAGGTATCGCTTCCGCACTCGCCCTACGCCGTCCCGACCTACTACATCGTGGCTCCGGCCGAGGCGGCGGCGAACCTCGCCCGGTACGACGGGGTGCGGTACGGTCCCCGGAAGGTCGGCCCCGAGGGCGACATTCACTCGCTCTACCGGACGACGCGGGGCGAAGGGTTCGGGGCCGAGGTGCAGCGCCGGATTCTGGTGGGCACCTACGTGTTGAGCGCCGGTTACTACGACGCCTACTACCGGAAGGCGCAGCAGGTGCGCGCGCTCATCGCCGGGGATTTCAGACAGGTCTTCGCCACCGGCGTGGATCTGCTGCTCACGCCGACCACTCCCACCCCGGCCTTCCGGGCGGGGGAGAAGACCGAGGATCCGGTCTCCATGTACTTGGCGGACATCTTCGTGTGCGCCATCAGCCTGGCCGGCCTGCCGGCGGTGAGCCTGCCGGTGGGGCGCAGCGAGGGCCTCCCGATCGGCGCGCAGCTCATCGCGCCGTTCTTCGAGGACGAGCGCCTCCTCGCCGCGGCCGCCGCCATCGAGCGCGCGGTGCCGGCCGACGCGGAGGTCCGCTGATGGATTGGGAGACGGTGATCGGGCTCGAGGTCCATGTGCAGCTGCGCACCCGGACCAAGATGTTCTGCGCCTGCCGCACCACGTTCGGCGATCCGCCGAATACCAACGTCTGTCCGGTCTGCCTCGGCCTTCCCGGCGCGCTGCCCGTGCCCAACGCCGAGGCGGTGCGGCTCGGCGCGGCGGCGGCGGTCGCGCTGGGGTGCGCCGTGCGCCACACCAGCGTCTTCGCGCGGAAAAACTACTTCTATCCCGATCTCCCCAAGGGATACCAGATCTCCCAGTTCGATCACCCGCTCGCCACCGGGGGCCGGGTCACCTTCGAGTCGCCGGAGCGCGGCCGCATCCAGGCCGGAATCACCCGTCTCCATCTCGAGGAGGACGCCGGCAAGCTGGTGCACGACCGGTTCCCGGGGAAGACGGCGGTGGACCTCAACCGCGCCGGCGTGCCGCTGGCCGAGATCGTCAGCGAGCCCGACCTGCGCTCGCCCGCGGAGGCACGGGCCTATCTCACGACCCTGCGACAGATCCTGATCTACGCCGGCGCGAGCGAATGCAGCATGGAGCAGGGCAGTCTCCGGGTGGACGCCAACATCTCCATCCGGCGCCCCGGCGAGACCAGGCTCGGCACCAAGGCGGAGGTGAAGAATCTCAACTCCTTCGCCAACGTGGAGCGGGCGCTGGAGGCGGAGCGGACGCGGCAGATCGCGCTGCTGGAGAGCGGGGGACGGGTGGCACAGGTCACGCTGCTCTTCAACGCCGGCACCGGCCAGGTGAAGCAGCTTCGGTCGAAGGAAGAGAGTCACGACTACCGCTACTTCCCCGATCCGGACCTTCCGCCGCTGGTGCTCGACGACGCGTGGATCGGGGAGCGGCGCGAGGCGCTGCCCGAGTTGCCCGAGGCGCGGCGCAGCCGCCTCGAGGTGGCGCTCGGCATCCCGGCGTACGACGCGCGGGTCCTCACCAGCGAGGCCCCGGTGGCCGATTACTTCGAGTCGGTGGTCGCGGCGGGGGTCGAGCCCAAGACGGCGGCCAACTGGGTGATGGGCGACGTCATCGCCACGTTCAACGAGAGCGGCGCCTTTCCGGTGTCCGCGGGACGGCTCGCGAGCCTGGTCGGTCTGATCCGCGCCGGCACCCTGAGCCACCAGGCGGCGAAGCGGGTCTATGCCGAGATGGCCCAGTCGCCCGACGGTGAGCCGGCGGCGGTCGCCGAGCGGCTCGGGCTGGTGCAGGTGAGCGACCAGGGCGCGCTCGCGACCTGGGTGGACGAGGTGCTCGCCGCGAGCCCGGCCGAAGTCGCGCGATACAAGGGGGGGGAGACGAAGCTCATGGCCTTCTTCGTCGGGCAGGTGATGAAGCGGAGCAAGGGGAAGGCGGACCCGAAAGGCGTGCAGCCGGTGTTGCAGGAGAGGCTGAAGTGACACCGGAACGGTGTCACCCTGAGCGTAGCGAAGGGGACCATGCCGGAGATGGTCCCCTTCACTTCGTTCAGGGTGACAAGGCCAGCGCGATCACCGGTCCTCTGCTTCCCCCTCTCGCCCCAGCTCCATCAGCGTCATCGGATCCACTGAGATCGCACCGTAGCGCATGATCCAGTGCAGGTGCGGACCGGTCACCCGCCCGGTCCGACCCACGGCGCCGATCCGTTGCCCCGCCGCGACCGTGTCGCCCTCCGCGACGTCCACTTGACTCAGGTGAAAGTAGCCCGTCACCAAGCCGGCCCCGTGGTCCAGGTAGATCGCCCGCCCCGCGAGATAGAAATCCGCCACCAGCGCCACGACCCCCCGAGCCGCCGCGCCGACCGGTGTGCCGACCCCGCCGGCGAAGTCAGTCCCCAGGTGGCGGCTCGTCACCTGACCGTTGAACTCGCGCGCGCCGCCGTACCCGCTCGTGATCCGGCTGTCGCGCGGCAGCGAGAGCGGCACCGACCAGAGCCGGGGCGTCTCGTGCGACCGTCGCGACACCTCGCGGGCTTGCGTCTGCTCCGACTCGACCCGGGCCCGCGTCGCGCTGTCGTACTGCACCATGTGAGGCGGCACCTTGAGCCGTTCGCGGGGATAGCTCGGATGTCGCACGAGGAGCCGGATGAGCGTCGAGTCCACCCGTCCCTGGCGTGAGAGACGCAACGAGACCGGCAGCGTGTCATCCCCCTCGACCGGAATGCCGAGCAGGGCGACGAAGCCCCGCTCGACCGGCTCGAAGTGGAGCGGCTCACCCGCCGCATCGCCCTCGACCGCCGTGAGCCGGGTCTGGTCGTTGCGCGACCAGTCGTCCTCCACCTCGAGCCACACCACGGAGCCCCGCGCCGGCGCCGCGGGTGTCGTCCGCACCACCGCGGAGGGAGCGGCGAACTGCGCGGTCGCGACCCGGGCCCCCGGCAGCCAGAGGAGCGCCGCGAAGAGCGGCCAGCGGGTCGCAGCTCTCACCGGGCCAGCCGGCGGATGATCTCGGCGGCGTCCATCGGCGGCGCCAGCCCGGCTCAGCTCCGTCCGTTGACGAGCGCCTTGGGCGAAGGCGCGGAGCCTTCCGGTG